>JAZOBG010000056.1:0-7549 GCA_045595865.1 Oscillospiraceae bacterium | reverse complement strand
AAACGGCCGTGCATGGTATCGTACTTCAGCATGTAGGCCAGATAATCGGCGGGGCACAGATCGTTGATGCCCACGATCTCGATCTCGGGGTGGTTCACGCTTGCGCGGAAAACCATACGGCCAATGCGGCCAAAACCATTGATACCAACTTTGATGCTCATAGTTGACACTCCTTATATAAATGTATTTATTGATAACAAAAGTCGGAACGCAGATATTATAACAGAAAATTTCAGAAAGAAAAGGGGTTTTTCCGAAAAATTTTCATTGATGAAAATATTGATACGACAGGATTTTACATTTTCCTTGCCGAGTGAAAATAAATTTTGTATACTGTAGGTAAATCAGTAAAATATGGCTATGCCGAATGCGTGATAGTTATGCGCCGGAATGCCACCCTAAGAGAAGGAAGGAGGCAGGGAACGTGAACGTAACCTGTTTTGATCATTTCCCTGAGCCGGTATTTTATATTCAGGACGGAACACTGCGGTACAGCAACGCCGCCGCGCTGGTGCTGGAGCCGGAATGGACGGCCGGAGCGCCCGTGCCGGAGAGCTTGGCCGTGGAACCTGACGAGGAAGGCGTGTTCTCCTGCGTGCTGGGCAGACGGGAATTTCAGGCTGCCGCCACCCGAACCGAAGACGGCCTTTTGCTGGTGCTGCGAAACCCGGTCAAGGCTCCGGTGGCCGGGGTGCTGAACCGACTGCCCGTTCAGCTGCGTGAGCTGCTCAACAGCCTGTCGGGTGCGGTGCAGATGCTGACCCCTGCCGTGAAGGAATCCGGAAATGTGCAGGCCGGAGAATATATTGCCATCGTGCAGCAGAACTTTTACCGTCTGCTGCGATTGACCCGCCATCTGGAGCTGGCCGACCGGGCCGGGCAGGAGGATTATACGCAGGTGGAGCAGATCCCGCTGGATCTGGCCGAGATTTGCCGCGAAATGGCCTACGGCGCCCGCAAGCTGGCGGAGCAGGCCGGCGTGGTGCTTCGGGAAGATGTGCCCGGCGGTGTAGTGGTCAGCGTGGGCGACCGCATGCTGCTGGAGATCATGCTGCTGGAGCTGCTGTCCAACGCGCTGAAGGCGGCGCGAAAGGGCGGCGAAGCCGGTATTCGCCTGACCACCAACGGCAACCGCGCCCAGATTACGGTCTGGGACGACGGCCCCGGCATGAGTCAGGCAGACCTGACCGCCATGATGGACGGAGATTCTCCCGACAGTCTGCCCAGGCCGGGAACCGGCCTGCGGCTGGGGCTGCCCATTGCCCGGTACGCGGCGGCCGCCCACGGCGGCGCAGTGCTGCTGGAAAGCCGGAAGGGTGACGGCATGCGGGTCACCGTGTCCCTGCCCCTGCACAAGGTGTCCAAGGGCATGCTGTACACCCCGCAGACCCGCCCGGAGGAGAGCTTCTCCCCCCTGCTGACCATGCTGTCCGACGCCCTGCCCCGGCAGGTGTTTGAAGAATGAAAAACGACCCCGGTACATCGTCATGATGCACCGGGGTCGTTTGTATCAAATTTGGAATGATTACTTGCAGAAGCACTCCACGTAGTGCTCCATTGCTTTCTTGATGACATCCACGGCGGCGGCGCGGTCGTTGACGTCGCCGGCCACGGCCTCCTTGCCCTCCAGCGCCTTGTAGACCGAGAAGAAGTGGGCCATCTCGTCAAACAGGTGACCGGGCAGCTCCATCAGGTCGTGATAGGTATTGTAGGTGGGGTCGGCAAAGGGGATGGCGATGATCTTTTCGTCGTTCTTGCCGCCGTCCAGCATGGAGATATAGCCGATGGGGTAGCAGCGTACCATGGTCAGGGGGTCCAGCGACTCAGAGCAGAGCACCAGCACGTCCAGCGGGTCACCGTCGTCGCCGTAGGTGCGTGGAATGAAGCCGTAATTGGCGGGGTAGTGGGTCGAAGTATAAAGCACGCGATCCAGAACGATCACGCCGGTTTCCTTGTCCAGTTCGTATTTCTTCTTGCTGCCCTTGGGGATCTCAATGACTGCCATGAAGTCCTCGGGAGCGATCCGCTTGGGGGAGATATCATGCCAAATATTACTCATTTTGTAAACCTCCAATACGTCTTGTCGGTTGCGAACAGGCGTTTTTCCCTTTTGGCTCATTATAGCGGAGAACCGCAAAAAAAACAACCGTGGAAATCAGCACCCACGGTTGTTTTTGTGTATATTCAGGTCGATCAGAATTTTGCGCCGCCGAATTCCGACAGGTGCAGGTGCTTGTTGCGCTCCTCGGTGAAGTTGATGGACCAGGCCGAGCCGAACAGCAGCAGTTGGTTGCCCTTGTAGTCCTCCACCAGCTTGGTGTCGGAACCCAAAATCAGTTCGTCCTCCTTGACCGTCTCACCGTCATCAGTGGAGATCCAGCGCAGGTATTCGTAGGGCAGACCCTCCATGTGCAGATCCACGCCATACTCGCCCTTCATGCGGTACTCAAATACGTCGAACTGCAGGGTGCCAACCACGCCCACATAAACTTCTTCCATGCCGGTGTAGGGGGGCTTGAAAATCTGAATGGCGCCCTCCTGTGCGATCTGCTCGGCACCCTTGATGAACTGCTTGCGCTTCATGGTGTCCACCGGGCGCACGCGGCAGAAATGCTCGGGGGCAAAGGTGGGGATAGGGTCAAAGGTGAACTTCTTGCCGGGGGCGCACAGGGTACCGCCGATGGAGAAGATGCCCGGGTCGAACACGCCGATGATGTCGCCGGCATAGGCTTCTTCGATGATCTCGCGCTCAGCGGCCATCAGCTGTTGGGGACGGGACAGGCGGATCTTTTTGCCGCCCTGAACGTGGTAAACTTCCTTTTCGGCGTCAAAACGGCCGGAGACCACGCGCATAAAGGCGATTCGGTCGCGGTGTGCCTTGTTCATGTTGGCCTGGATCTTGAACACGAAGGCCGAGAAGTTGTCGTCCATGGAGTCGATGATCTCCTCGCCGGCAGCACGGGCCAGCGGGGGCGTGGTCATGCGCAGGAAGGCCTCCAGGAAGGGTTCCACGCCGAAGTTGGTCAGAGCCGAGCCAAAGAATACGGGAGACAGTTTGCCGTGGCGTACCCGGTCCAGGTCGAACTCGCAGGAGGCGCCGTCCAGCAGCTCCACATCGTCGGACAGCTGCTGGTGCAGGCGCGGGCCGATCAGCTCGCTCAGGTTGGGGTCGGCCAGATCCACCTCGGTTGCGGTGGCTGCCTTGGAGCCGCCGTGGGAGGTGAAGTGAATGATCTTGTTGGAACCGCGGTCGTAGACGCCCTTGAACTCCTTGCCGCAGCCGATGGGCCAGTTGACGGGGTAGGTCTCGATACCCAGTTCCTTTTCCAGTTCTTCGCACAGCTCAAAGGGATCGCGGGCTTCGCGATCCATCTTGTTGACAAAGGTGAAGATGGGGATGTCACGCATGGCGCAGACCTTGAACAGCTTGCGGGTCTGGGCCTCCACGCCCTTGGCGGCATCAATGACCATGACGGCGCTGTCGGCGGCCATCAGAGTGCGGTAGGTGTCCTCCGAGAAGTCCTGGTGGCCGGGGGTGTCCAGAATGTTGATGCAGAAGCCGTCGTACTGGAACTGCATGACCGAGGAGGTGACCGAGATACCACGCTGCTTTTCGATCTCCATCCAGTCGGAGGTGGCGGCGCGGGCGTTCTTTTTGCCCTTGACCACGCCGGCCTGGGCGATGGCTCCGCCGTACAGCAGGAATTTTTCAGTCAGAGTGGTTTTACCGGCGTCAGGGTGGGAGATGATCGCAAAGGTACGCCGTCTGGTAATTTCGTTTTCATATTGAGACATGGAATGACCTCCAGATCAGAATTGAGTTGGGGGTTTTGTATTTTAGGGGGGCGTAAGGATGGACATGATGATCCCTCCACATACAATTTAACATAAAAAAGCAGTAAAATATACTATACCATAGAATCCCAGGGAGAGCAAGAAAAACAAGCGTGAAAAGGCATAATCCGGTAAGCGTAAACAAATGCTGGGAAAAGCAAGAAAATTTTACCTGTGCAGGAAAATGCATAGATTAAAAACACCGTTAAATTGTTGACAAGCAAGGGTTTAGATGCTATATTGACCTGTGCAATTATGACGAAAAAAGAGGGAATAATTGCAAACCGATTTAATCCCTTCCCAAACGGGCTTGCCGCGAAAGAGGGCGTACCGGAGGAGAACATACCTTCCTGGCTCTGGGGAATTCAAGCGGGAAAGCACGGGCGGGGATCTATCAAATTTTTAGGAGGAAAGAACATGAAAAAGTTTCTCGCACTGATTCTCGCGCTGGTTATGTGCTTTGCCCTGGTTGCTTGTGGCTCCGACAAGTCCGATGACGGCGAAGTCTATGAGTTCAACCTGTCCATGCACGATCCCCTGACCAGCAACAACGGTAAGTTCTATCAGAACTGGGCCGACCAGATTGAAGAGGCCACCGACGGCCGCGTGAAGATCACCCTGTTCGGCAGTGGCACCCTGGCTTCCAGCACCGACGTTGTCGACATGGTCGAAGGCGGCGGCGTGGACATCGGCTGGGTCTACACCGGCTTCTACGCCAACCAGTATCCTCTGTCCGAGATCACCACTCTGGTTCTGGAAGGCTTTGAGACCTGCGAAGCTACCACCAACGCTCTGTGGGATCTGTACGAGGAGACTCCTGAGTTGCAGAAGGAGTGGGGCAACTACAAGCTGCTGACTCTGTACGCCAACCCCGCCAACATGATCATGACCAAGGACACTCCTATCAGCTCTCTGGCTGATATGAAGGGCCGCAGCCTGCGCTGCCCCGCCGGCGTTATCGCTTCCGCTACCTCTCTGTGGGGTGCCAGCCCCATCATGATGCCTCCCGGCGACATCTATCAGGCTCTGGAGAAGAACAACATTTCCGGCGCCATCTTCGAGCCCGCCGGCGTGTGCAACTTCACTCTGCAGGAGCAGCTGAAGTACTATGCTGAGATGCCCCTGTTCCAGGGCGTGTTCGCTCTGGTCATGAACCAGGAGAAGTGGGACTCCCTGCCCGCCGACCTGCAGGACGCTATCATGGAAGTTTCCGGCCGCACCGGTTCTCTGGCTGCTGCTGCTGACTTCGAGGCCGCTGCCAACGAGGCCAAGAACACCATCAAGGCTGCCGGCGGCGAGTTCTATGAGATCGACGAAGCTGTCGTTGCCGAGTTCAAGGCTGCCTGCGCCAGCACCTCCGATGAATGGGCTGCCGCTCACTCCGTCGACGGTTTCGACGGCGCTGCTTTCGTTGAGCGTGCCCGCGAACTGCTGGCCAAGTACAACGGCTGATTGATACTTATTTGACCGCATCCCGACCGGTCCTTCCGGTCGGGATGCCTTTTCCAAATCAAGTTAGACTTTAGGAGTGATTCACCAATGTCACCTGCAACAATCGCGGCTCTGGGCGTTGTCGTTTTCCTGGTGCTGATCTTGCTGGGTATGAACATCGGTTTGGCTCTGCTGTTGGTTGGTTTTGTCGGTTACGCCGTCGTTATCAACCCCGCGGCCGCCCTGACCGTTCTTCGTACCGAGCCCTTTACTCAAGGCAGCAGCTACGCCATGATCGTGATCCCGCTGTTTATTATGATGGGCAACTTTGCCTTCCGGGCGGGATTGTCCAGTTCGCTGTATAACGCAGCCAACAAGTGGCTTTCCCGCGTTCCCGGCAACCTGGCTGCCGCCAGCGTGGCCGCCTGCGCCGGTTTCGGCGCCATCTGCGGCTCCTGTGCCGCCACCTGTGCCACCATGGGCACCATCGCCATCCCCGAGATGCGCAAGAACAACTATGCCGATACACTGGCCACCGGCTCGGTGGCAATGGGCGGCACTCTCGGCATCCTGATCCCGCCCTCCACCCCCATGGTCCTGTACTGCATCATGGCAGAGACCTCCATCGGTGCCGTGTTCTCTGCCGGCGTTCTGCCCGGCATCATGCTGGCCGTTCTGTGCATCCTGACCATCGTGCTGATCGTCAAGCTGGATCCCAGCAAGGCTCCCGCACCCTGGAAGTGCTCCTGGAAGGAGCGCCTGAAGTCCCTGACCGGCCTGATTGGTGTGGTCATTCTGTTTGGCGTGGTTCTGGGTGGTATGTTTGCTGGCTTCTTCTCGGTCAACCAGGCCGCTGCCATCGGCGCATTCCTGGCTTTCCTGCTGATGCTGTGGCAGCAGAAGGGCTTCAACAAGAAGGACTTCATGGCCGCCATGAAGGATTCGGTCACCACCTTCTCCATGACCTTCCTGATCGTCATCGGCGCATCCATCTTCTGCAAATTCCTGGCCGTGACCCAGATGCCCATGATCCTGGCTGACGCCATCGGCAACATGAACGTGTCTCCCTACATTATCCTGCTGCTGATCACCCTGATTTACATCTTCCTGGGCGCTATCATGGACGAGCTGCCCATGATTATGCTGACTGTGCCCATCTTCCTGCCCATTATGGAGGAGCTGGGCTTCCATCCCATTTGGTTCGCCATTTATATCGTGCTGGTTATGGAAATGGGCGCCATCTGCCCCCCTGTCGGCCTGAACTGCTTCATCATTTCGGGCATCGCCAAGGACATTCCTCTGGCCCGCATCTACAAGGGTATCCTGCCCTTCATGGTGACCATCGTAGTCGCCATCGTGATCATCACTGCGTTCCCCGATCTGGTGCTGCTCCTGCCGCGCCTGTTCTATCCGTCCAGTGTGTAAGGGGGTTGGGAATATGTTGCTGAAAATCGGAAAGGTGTTCGACAAGATCACCGCTATTATGAGTATCGTCAGCTACGTGGGCGTTTCCGCCATCGTGCTGCTGACCGTCGTGGACGTGTTCCTGACCAAGGCATTTCAGGCTCCTATTCTGGGCGCCTACGAGATCACCGAGCAGCTGCTGCTGATCACCGTGTATGCCTCCTTCGCCTACGGCCAGACCAACAAGAGCCACATCAACATGGCACTGGTGCTGACCCGTCTGCCCCGCACCCTGCGCTTTCTCTGCTACAGCCTGATGTGCGTTCTGTCGGTGGGTGTCGCCGGCCTGCTGGGTTATGCCGGTATCATGCAGACCATCAAGAATTTCACCACCGGCGTGGTGACCTCCAACCTGTACATTCCTACCTTCCCCTTCATGTTTATCGCTGCCATTTCGATGTTTGTATTTGCCATCGCGCTGCTGTACGATTTGATCCTCTCCATTGCCGCCATCAAGAATGACGAGTGTGCTGAGATCGTTACCTCCGGCTGGAGCACCTGATAAAAGAAACGAAAATTGTACGAGGCCATGATGGCCTCGGATAATTTTTTAGATTTTTTCGAAAAAGTTGTTGACAAACCACTCAATGAGTGATAGAATAACTTTCGCTGATTACGGACGATTAGCTCAGCTGGTATGAGCATCCGCTTGACGTGCGGGAGGTCATAGGTTCGAATCCTATATCGTTCACCATATAAAACGCCATCCACTCGGATGGCGTTTTTCCTTTATGGAGGTGCATACCATGAACAAAGTAGCGTTTATTACCGGCTCCAGCCGCGGGATCGGCCGGGCTGTGGCCCGGGAACTGGCCCGTCA
>JAZOBG010000055.1:0-2020 GCA_045595865.1 Oscillospiraceae bacterium | reverse complement strand
GATGGCGCGGGGGTTGTTCCAGGAACGGAACACGGCCTTGATGGCGCCCATCAGCTGCTCCTTGGGGTCGGAGGGGAAGTCGGTGCCGATCTTGGCCTTGTACTCGGCCTTGAACTGAGCAGCCAGCTCCTTCAGATCCTCAGCGGTCAGCTCCACGTCCAGAGTGACGCCGCGGTCTTCCTTCATCTTGTCGATCAGTTCCTCGAAGTACTTCTTGCCGACTTCCATAACGACGTCGGAGTACATCTGGATGAAACGGCGGTAGCAGTCATAAGCCCAGCGGGGGTTGCCGGACTTGGCAGCCACAACCTCGACGACCTCTTCGTTCAGACCCAGGTTCAGGATGGTGTCCATCATACCGGGCATGGAAGCGCGGGCGCCGGAACGGACGGAGACCAGCAGGGGGTTCTCCAGATCGCCGAACTTCTTGCCGGTGATTGCTTCCATCTTGACGATGTTTTCCATGATCTCAGCCTGAATGTCGGCGTTGATCATTTCATCGTCCTCATAGTACTGAGTGCAGGCTTCGGTGGAGATGGTGAAGCCCTGGGGAACGGGCATGCCCAGGCTGGTCATCTCGGCCAGGTTAGCGCCCTTGCCGCCCAGCAGCTCACGCATGGAGCCGTTGCCTTCGGAAAACAGGTATACAAACTTGTTTGCCATGATTTTTCCTCCTATATTTATATAAATTTTTATTGATAACACCAATTAAATAGGGTACAACACTTTCCAACGATTGTCAAGCAAACCACAGGGTGAGCTTTGGAAAAAGCCGGAAAATGCGGCCTAAAACGGCGTTGATCGATGGAATTACTGCTTTTTCTTGGATGCTTCACGCATACGGGCCGCGTGATCCAGCAGGCGTTTGCGCAGGCGTAGGCTTTCGGGGGTGACCTCCAGCAGTTCGTCATCGGCCAGGAACTCCAGACACTGTTCCAGACTGAGATTGCGGGGGGTGACCAGACGCAGGGCTTCGTCCGAGCCCGAGGCACGCATATTGGTCAGCTGCTTTTTCTTACACACGTTGACCGTGATGTCCTCGCTCTTGGGGGTTTCACCCACAACCATGCCGGCGTAGACAGGGACACCGGCACCGATGAACAGCACACCGCGCTCCTGTGCGTTGAACAGGCCGTAAGTGATGCTCTCGCCGGTTTCGAAGGAGACCAGGCTGCCGCTGGAGCGGCGGCTGACCTCACCCTTATAGGGGGCGTAGCACTCAAAGACCGAGGCCATGATGCCTTCGCCCTTGGTGTCGGTCAGAAATTCGTTGCGGTAGCCAAACAGGCCGCGGGCGGGAACCAGGAATTCCAGTTTCATGCGGCTGCCCACAGGGTTCATCTCCAGCATTTCGCCCTTGCGGGAGCCGATCTTTTCGATGACCGAACCCACGCAGTCGGCAGGCACGTCCACCACCAGACGCTCGATGGGTTCACACTTCTTACCGTCGATCTCCTGATAGAGCACACGGGGAGGAGAAACCTGGAACTCAAACCCCTCACGGCGCATGGTTTCGATCAGGATGGACAGGGACATCTCGCCGCGGCCGGCCACGTTGAAGGCCTCGGTGGAGTCGGTGTCGGTGACCCGCAGGGAGACATCCTTCATAGTCTCCTTGTACAGACGCTCGCGGATCTGGCGGCTGGTGACGAACTTGCCTTCGCGTCCGGCGAAGGGGGAGTCGTTGGCCGAGAAGGTCATTTCGATGGTGGGAGCGGAAATCTGCACGAACTCCATGGGCTCGATGCAAGTGGGGACACAGATGGTGTCGCCGATGGTGACCTCACCGATGCCGCTCATGGCAATAATTTCGCCGGCGGATGCTTCGGTGACCGGGGTGCGGCCCAGACCATCGAAGGTGTACAGAGCGGTTGCCTTGGCCTTTTTGGCGGGGGCGTCAGCGTTGTGGAAGTTGCACACGGCAATTTCCTGATTCTGTCGGACGGTGCCGCGCTCGATGCGGCCGATGGCGATACGGCCAACAAACTCGTTGTAGTCAATGGAGGAGACCAGCATCTGG
>JAZOBG010000054.1:0-4575 GCA_045595865.1 Oscillospiraceae bacterium | reverse complement strand
ATGGCTTTCTTGTACGCATTGCCCGGAGCAATTGCCGAGGGCCTTATATGGGGATTGGTGGCGATCGGCGTCTACATCTCCTATAAAATTCTTGACATCGCGGATCTGACGGTCGACGGCTCCATCTGCACCGGTGCCTGTGTCTGCGCTGTATTGCTGAGCGCCGGTGTGCCTGCATGGTTATGCATTCCCATTGCATTTTTAGCCGGTGCCTTGGCAGGCATGGTCACGGGTCTGCTGCATACATGCCTGGGAATCCCGTCGATCCTGGCAGGCATTTTGACGCAGCTGATGCTCTACTCTGTAAATCTGACGATCCTGGGCGGCAAATCCATGCTGGCTGTTGATCCCAGAGCCAACAACCTGCTGCTGCACATGAGCAACAACCCTATGGCGATCGTGACAGGAGTTCTGTTTGTAATCTTTACCATCATCGGATTGTGGCTGTTCTTCTACACAGAAGTGGGCCTGACACTGAAATCCACCGGCGACAACCCGCACATGAGCCGTGCGCAGGGCGTCAATGTAAACTTCAATAAGGTCCTTGGTCTCGCCATTGCCAACGGAATCGTGGCCATGGCAGGCGCGCTGCTGGCTCAGTACAAGGGCTCTGCGAACATTAACGACGGACGGGGTGCCATTGTCATCGCACTTGCAGCAATCTTCATCGGTCTGTCTGTATCGCTGAAGATCAAACCCAATTTTGTGGTGAGTCTGATCGGCGTGGTGGGCGGCGGAATCGTGTACTATGTTGTGTACAATTTTGTGATCCTGATGGGACTGAAGGCCGATTACTTAAAGATGCTTTCCGCCATCATTGTGGCGCTCTTCCTGGGTATCCCCTATTTAAAGACCCAGTATTTCCAGAAACAGAAATCCCTGCATCCGCAAACGGGAGGTGACAGCCATGCTTAAGATCACCGATCTGCAAAAAACATTCAATCCAGGTACGATCAACGCCAAGACCGCTTTGGACGGACTGGATCTGCAGCTGCGAGATGGCGAATTTGTCACCGTCATCGGCGGCAACGGTGCCGGCAAATCTACCCTTCTGAATGCGATTGCCGGAGTTTGGAAACCGGATTTCGGTACCATCGAGATCGACGGGCAAGATGTGACAAATATGCCCGAGCACAAGCGTGCCCAGTTCCTGGGCAGGGTATTCCAGGACCCTATGATGGGTACTGCTCCCGACATGGAGATCGCCGAAAACCTAGCCATCGCCGCACGGCGTGGTACCAAAAGAAAGCTGAAATGGGGCTGCCGCAAGGCAGAACGGGAAGTCTACAAAAAGATGCTTGCAGACCTGGAGCTCGGCCTTGAGGACCGGCTTTCCACCAAAGTAGGCCTTCTATCCGGCGGTCAGCGCCAGGCTGTGACCCTTTTAATGGCGACCATGCGCAGGCCCAAGCTGTTGCTGTTGGACGAGCACACCGCAGCGCTGGACCCTAAAACTGCCGCCAAGGTTTTGGAGCTTACGGATCGGATCGTAAATGAAAATAAGCTTACCACGCTGATGATCACCCACAACATGCAGGATGCCATCGACCACGGCAACCGGCTGATCATGATGCATGAGGGAAAGATCATCATTGATATGTCCGGTGAGGAAAAGTCAAAACTCACCGTGCCGGATCTTCTGGATCTGTTTGCCCAAACCAGCGGAAAAGTCTTCGCCCATGACCGGGCGATCCTCTCATAAAATACTGCGAGCCACCGCTTATACGGTGGCTCGTATTCTTTATTTATTTGTGAGCAACTGTCCGGCCAGGTGCTCTGTAACGGCTGCGCAACGCTTGGCTGCGATGGCTTCAAAAGTGGGATAGTCCATTTCTGCAGAGTCATCGGCCTTGTCCGAAATTGCCCTGAGGATCACAAAAGGCACGCCGTTACGCCATGCCGCATGGGCGATGGCAGCACCTTCCATTTCCGCACAAACAGCACCGGTGCTGGCGATGATCTGCTCCTTGATCTGACGGTTGCAGATGAATTGATCGCCGCTGGCGACCGTGCCAAAGCGGTTGTGGCCGGGATTGACCGCTTCAGCGGACGACATAGCAAGATCCATTAGGCAATCATCTGCTGGGAAGGACCAAACAGGCAAACCGGGCACCTGTCCGACCCGGTAGGCAGGATTGATCACATGACAGTCAAAATCGTGGTAGACCGCTTCCCTGCTGATCACCAGGTCGCCAATATCCAGCGCGGCACTTAATGAACCTGCTACGCCCGTATTCACCACATGCGTCACCTCAAAACAGTCGCAGAGGATCTGCACGCACAGCGCCGCATTGACCTTGCCCACACCGCACTGCACAACCACAGCATCCAGGCCGGCCAGCTTGCCTTCACAAAATTCCATGCCCGTGCGGTTTGTGATCCGGCAATCCGTCATATGTGCCTTCAGTGTCTCTACTTCTACAGTCATAGCACCGATAATTCCAAGTTTTTTCATTGTATTCTCCTCATTCGGGATACACCAGGCGTGTATCGTCAATCGTTTCCAGGAGCGCTGTATAGCGGCCACCCCAATATTTTGCCATGGGCAGGTTCATATCCAGATAGTTGCCACAATCTTTAGCGCTGGCACCGGGCACTTCCCCTGCAAAATCACGAACGAAGGAGAAGCAACCCAACAGCAACGGAATAATGTCCTTAGAATCATGATTGCCGGAAAGCAACAGGTAGAACCCGGTGCGGCAACCCATAGGGCCAAAATACAGCACCTTGCTCTGCCAGGAAGGCTCGTTACGCAAGTACGTGGCCGCCAAATGTTCGATGGTGTGCATCTCTGCCGTGTTCATGACCGGCTCTTCATTGGGGCTCGTAAAACGCAGATCGAAGGTCGTAACGGTCTGCTCCCCTACCCGGTCTTTCCTGGACACATACACACCCGGCTGGAGCTTAATATGGTCGATAGTAAAACTGGTGATCTTCTCCATAAGCGACTCCTTTGTTTTTTCTTATCATATCGCAAAGGTCCAAAATTTGCAAGAGGCAGCCCAAAAACGCTCTTACAACCGGCAGTTGAAAGGCTCACAACCGGGAGTTGGAAAAAATAAATGACGAAATTAACGCTTATTTGATAGCTTTTTGTGTTGTTTTATGGCATGATATAGAAAAACAAGGAGGTATGAACTATGGAAAGTACCCTTGGCAAACGAATCGCTGCCCACCGCAAGCGCTTGGGACTGACTCAGGAACAACTTGCTGAAAAATTGGGTATCACTGCCCAGGCCGTCAGCAAATGGGAAAACGACCAATCCTGCCCCGATATCAGCGTCCTGCCGCTGCTGGCAGATATCTTTGGAATCTCCACAGATGAATTGCTGGGACGCAACCTGACACCGGTGCCCGTAGAATCTTCTAAATACGGCTGCGACGATGACAATTTCGATGACGATTTCGATGATGAATTCGATGACGATGATGACGAGGACCATACCAGCTTCCACAAGGAATTTAATGTCAACATAGAGAGAAACAGCAAAGGCAAGCTGACTCTCTTTGGAACAGCTGCCTGGTTTCTGACCGTCGGTGTCCTGTATTTGCTCGCAAAGCTCCTTTCCTGGGATTGCTCCTTTTGGGATATCCTTTGGCCCAGCTTCCTGCTGATATTCGGTATTTTCGGTATGATCGGCAATGTGGGGCTGTTCAATTTATCCTGTACCGCCGTTGGCGCGTTTTTCCTGGTAAATAACATTGCCCCCCTTCCCATTGAACTGGATAAGGGTGTTCTGTGGGCTGTAATCATTATCGTTTGCGGCCTGATGCTTCTGCTGGATGCGTTGCGAAAGAGGCATCGCAAAGTCCGTTACAGCAAAACCGCGCCGTCCCATGAATACCGTGTCACAGACGGTTTCCTCCAGTGCAGCAATTCCTTTGGTGAGGAGAATCAGATCGTGGTCACTGATCGGTTGACCGGCGGCAAGATCTCCAACAGCTTTGGTGAGTATACCGTTGATTTTTCAGAAGTAGAGGAAGTTTCTGAAGGTTGTGCTATTGAAGCATCCTGCAGTTTCGGTGAACTGGAATTGCGAGTTCCAAAGCGTTTTGCAGTAACACATAAATCGTCCACATCCTTCGCTGGATTTGATGTGGATGGCAGGCCCGATGAAGTACCCGAAGGCGTCATTCATCTGAAAGCCTCCGTCAGCTTTGGTGAGATCACCATTACATATATTTGATGCTTATAGGGACGGCTCCTTCGGGCTGTCCCTTCTGTTTTCCGCAAATATTGGAATATACTTGCATTTTTTCACGGTTACGGGTATAATAGATAAAATCCTTACGAAAGGTGGTTACCGAGATGGATGAATACCGTAATGAGCCTCGTCGCCCTGCCACACCTCGCAGGAGAAAGAAAACAAAGGCACAGATTTTTAAGGAAACCTATCTGCCTTTGGTGATCGCAGCGGTTGCGATCGTTTTGGTCGTCGTTTTTATTATCGGCGCTATTGTCCGTAATGTGCAGAAAAAGCAGGCTCTGGAGCGGCTGGAGCAAGAGTCCATCGCGGCTCAGGAAGAAGAGTCTGCAAAGCTTGCATTGGAAGAGCAAACATTGTTGGTAGAGGC
>JAZOBG010000053.1:0-9048 GCA_045595865.1 Oscillospiraceae bacterium | reverse complement strand
CGGAAATGACCACCGTCTTGCCCTCGAAGGTGTCACCGTGGGCCAGCAGCATCTCGTTGGTGAAGTAGCACAGGCCGTAGCCGGAAGCCTCGGTACGGGCCAGGGAGCCGCCTGCGCCCACCTTCTTGCCGGTCAGAACTCCGCCGTCATAGGCATTGCGCAGACGGACATACTGGCCGTACATGAAGCCGATCTCGCGGGCGCCCACGCCGATGTCACCGGCGGGTACGTCGGTGTCAGCACCGATGTGGCGCTGCAGCTCGGTCATAAAAGCCTGACAGAAACGCATGATCTCGTTATCGCTCTTGCCCTTGGGATCAAAGTCGGAGCCACCCTTGCCGCCGCCCATGGGCAGGCCGGTCAGAGAATTCTTGAACAGCTGCTCAAAGCCCAGGAACTTCATGATGGACAGGTTGACCGAGGGATGGAAGCGGCAGCCACCCTTGTAGGGGCCGATGGCGGAATTGTACTGCACACGGTAGCCGCGGTTGACCTGCACTTTGCCGGCATCGTCCACCCAGGAGACACGGAACATGATGACACGTTCGGGCTCCACAATGCGGTCCATAACGCCCTTTTCGATCAGCTCAGGACGCTGCTCAACAACGGGCTCCAGAGACTCCAGCACTTCCAGCACGGCCTGCAGGTATTCCTTCTCATGGCCGTTGCGGGCAACCAGACCCTCGTAAATGGAAATCAGCTTTTCATTATTCAGAGACATATCAAAAACTCCTTTACAGGTTATTTCACATTGTGTTTCTATATTATACGGTTTCACACACAAAAATGCAAGTTATTTTTAAAAAATTGCAAAAATGACAGGTTTTATGCAAAAAAAGGCGGCCAGATGGCCGCCTTTGATGGATTCAGTTGCAAAATCAGTCTAAATGGCTGGGTCCAAAGCCGTGGGGAAGCAATTCCGACAGCATCACGCGCTGAACGCAGTGATCCTTTCCTGCCACCAGCAGCTCCAATTCGGGGCAGAATTCGTACAGCATCTGCCGGCAGGAACCACAAGGCCAGCAGGGTTGTTCGCTGTTGCCCACAACGGCCATCGCCACCCAGTCGTCCCGATGACCTTCACTGACCGCCTTGACCAACGCGGTGCGCTCAGCACAGATCGTAGAACCGTACGCGGCATTTTCCACGTTGCAGCCTGTGAACACGCTGCCGTCCTTACAAAGCAGCGCTGCTCCGACAGGAAAGTTGGAATAGGGTACATAGGATCGCTCCAGCATGGTGAATGCCAGATCCACCAGTTCACGGTCGGTCATATCGGTTCCCTCACTCCCAGTCGTATCCCAGGTCAGGACGGACATTCACATCCATAATATCCTTCGCGTCGTAGAACTTCAGATAACGCTCACGAGACCAGCGCAGGGTGGTTCCGTCAGGATGCATACGGTCACAGATGACAGCCGAGATGTCCTTCTTAACGAAGGAGAAGGGTTCGATGCCCACGCTGGCGAACACACGGAAACCAACCGACTGCAGATACTGGAATGCCTCACCGGTCTTGGTCCAGTCGTTGCCGTCGGGGCGGCTGCCGTAGGGGTACAGAATCACGGTAGTCTCACCCACCAGGCTGCCCACCTCATCCAGCCAACGCTGGGTGTCGTCTTTCACTTTCTCCAAGGTGCGGCTTTCCAGACGGATATGGCCCCAGGTATGGGAGGCGAAAGTCCAGCCGGTCTCCTTCAGCTTTTCGATGACGGGTTTGACTGCCTCAATTTCCTTCTGACGGTTGGCCTCAAAAGCGGCCAATTCGGTGGGGTCGGTCACATCACGGTCAGTCTGGGTGCGATAGCCCAGAATGCCCTCATAACCGGTCAGACCCATAACAGCCTTGGCGCCGTTCAAGGAGAAATCGGGATGCTCCAGCACAAATTTGTCCAGCAGGGTGATAGCGTCCAGATCCTGAGTCAGGAAGGTTTCGTTGGTATAAGGGTCAGTACACTCGGCCCAGATCTGACCGTCGTCACCGATGAGCAGCTTGGAAGTAAAGCCCTGCTCCAGCATGTACTGATAGTAGTTCACATCATCATAGGAGATGATCAGGGGCTTTTTGCCTTCGGGCAGCTGCAGGGTGTTGCGCACCATGCGGGTAGTTCCATCGGTGGTCACTTCGCTCCAGACATCCTCAATGCGAACCAGAATGTATCCGTTGTCATAAAGAGACTGGAGGATTTTATTGTACTCATCCACTGTAACCATCCAGTCATCCAGACCCTCGCGCTGGGACTGGGGGATCTTACAGTCCTGGAATGCCCAGGTGGGATAGGCAATGATGGGATGGAAGAAAATATGCTCCACAGGCTGATTGGGCCCCCATGCCTGAGTCAGCTGATCCTCTGACCAGTAATTCAACACTGCTTCATAAGGGTCGGGTGTAGGGGTCGGCGTGGGTGTCGGCGTAGGCGTCGCAACCGGAGTGATCACGGTATCGGGATCTGCCGTGTTTTCCCCTTCGCTCCCTTCGGCATTTTTCTCACCGCAGGCAGCCAGAGCAATGACCATGGCCAAGCAAAGAATCAGAGATAACAATCTTTTAAGTGTCATGACGGATTTCCTCCAGTCTTTCTATTTCTACATTTTGTATTATAAACTGAATTATACCAGTATACAACCACAAAATAATCTCAAAAGTCTTACAAATTCTTAAAAAACTATGAAATCTTTGTCATTTTTTCCGGAACCCTGTCAACCAACAGCACGGACACCAGTCCGGTAACCCCTCCGGTCACGATCGAAGCCAGCAGCAAGGCGGGCAAATAGACCAACGGCGCACGGGATACAAGTACTGCCATGGCCGCCAGAATCTGCCCCACATTATGTGCGGCCGCACCTGCCATACTGACCCCGATCAGCGATAAACCGGGGCAGCGCAGCAGAACCGCCATGATCGCCAGAGCCAACAGTCCGCCCGTCAACGAAAAGGCCAGCGCAGTCAGATTTCCACCAACCAGAGCACTCAGCAGGCAGCGGGCAATCAAAATCAGCAGCGTCTCCCGTCCCGACAGGCGGCAAAGTGCAAAAACCGTCACCAAATTGGCAAGTCCCAGCCGCAGACCGGGCAAGGGGATCAAAACAGTCAACGGGAGCATATGCTCCGTCACGGACAGTGCCAATGCCAGCGCAGTCAGTACCGCACAGCGTGCCAAACGGTTCAGTTTCAATCCCTACACCAGCCTTTTTCATATTTTTGGAATGTCCGCTAGAAAAATTACCCAATCACGGCGTCATAAGAAGGGTTGCCCCCATTCAATGCAACCACAGTGCGGTTGGGCAGGCACACGATTTGCTGTCCCTCTCCGGAGATGAGCCCGGTATGACGGCAATCTTCACCGGGACAGGATGTCTCTACCACCCAAACCCCGCCTTCAGACACCTCCAGCGTCAGAGGATATTCCCCATCCACCGTGTATACAACAGGTTCCGTCAGATCTTTCAGCGGGCAGGCCCAAACCGTTTCTCCATTTACTGTTACAAAAACGGTCAGTTCACCCTCGCTCTGCGGGGAAAGGGAGAACAACAGCAGTCCGGCAACCACCAGAATGATCAGAGCTACCAATGCGTCACCCCAGCTTGGTTTTTGTTTTCTTGCCCTCTCCATTGGTGCCCTCCCTTTCGCAAATCGCTGCAGATTTCTCCCGGACATCATACCACAATTCGCTCAAATTATCAAATCTTGCCACAAATACTCTCCTTTTCTTATTGCCTTTTTTTATAAAATGTGATATACTACCTATAATTGTTGCGGCATCTTGCCGCACACTCCCTTGGAGGTTGACATATGAGCAACAACGTAAATAATATCAAGGCTCAGCAGCAGGCCAAACGGCAGCAGGAAGATGCTGCTCTGAACCGAATCCTTCTTTGGTTCGGCGGCGCTGTTGTGGTTGAGTTTATTCTTCTGATGATTTCCCGCTTTACTTCCGGTTCTGATTTGGTCCACTATCTGACTATTCTGGTCCCCGCCGTTGCCGTTCTTGCCGTCATTTATTATCTGTTCCAGCGGGACTTCTTCTGTATTTCGGCAATCTCGGCCTGCGGCATTCTTTGTCTGCAGTTGTATCGCAAGCTGTTTCATCTTCATCCCAATATGATCCGTGCAGGGTTCGTTCTGGCTTTCCTGCTTCTGGCCGCCGCTGTTGTGGCTTTGGTTCTCCTGAAGAAAGAAAAGCTGAAGCTTCCTTCTCTGCTGGACAAGGCAATCCACATTCTGATCCCCAGAGAGGCCAATTTCGCCCTCCTGTACGCCACCTGCGCTTTGGTCGCCGTTCTGCTTGCCCTGACCTTGATTCTGGGCGGTACCATCGCCTACTATCTGGTGTTCGTGCTGGTTGGCTGGCTGTTTATCATGGCAGTCTACTACGTGGTCAAGCTGATGTAATGACAGCTCATAAACGCACCCGATTCCCGGGTGCGTTTTTTGTTGCTCCCACCTCTGCCTTATGATACACTGTATTCAGGTGATAGTATGATCCGACTCAATAATCTGACCCTCTCGCCTGAGGGAGATCCCGCACAACTGAAACGCAAGGCCGCCAAGCTGCTGGGTGTCTCCCCGGACAGCTTTACCACCTTTTCTCTGTCCCGCCAGTCCATTGACGCCCGCAAGAAAACGGACGTGAAACTGGTGTATACCGTGGATGTTTCCCACCCGTCTGAACAAAAACTGAAGCTGCCCAAACAGGCCGCCCTGTTCACTCCGCAGCCCTATCGTTTCCCTGCGGTACGACGCAAAAGCACCATGCGCCCCGTGGTGGTCGGCATGGGACCGGCCGGCTTGTTTTGCGCCCTGCAGCTGGCTCGATCGGGCATTCCCTGCGTGATTCTGGAGCGTGGACAGGACGTGGAAACGCGTACCTCTGCCGTCGAAACCTTCTGGGCCGGCGGAACACTGGACCCGGAATCCAACGTGCAATTTGGCGAAGGTGGGGCCGGAACCTTTTCCGACGGCAAGCTGACTACCGGCATTCACGATCCCCGCGTTTCCGCAGTACTGGATATGCTCTCCGACGCCGGCGCCCCCGAGGACATCCGCTGGCAGCACAAACCCCACATCGGCACCGACATTCTGCGTCAGGTGGTTAAAAACATTCGCCGTGAACTGCTCTCTTTCGGCTGCGAAATTCGTTTCAGTCACTGTCTGACCGGACTGGCCGTACGCAACGGAATACTGGCCGGTTTCACTGCCCGCGGCCCGGAAGGCACTTATGACGAGTTTTGTGATACCCTGATTCTCGCTCCCGGCCACTCGGCCCGTGATACCTTTGAGATGCTGCGCAACAGCGGTGTGCCCATGGCCCCCAAACCCTTTGCCATCGGCATTCGCATTGAGCACGAGCAGGCCATGATCTCTCAGGCTCAGTACGGTGAGGCATGGACCAAACTTCCTGCAGCAGACTACAAGCTGGCCTGTCATCTGCCTGACGGACGTTCCGCATTCACTTTCTGTGTCTGCCCCGGTGGTCAGGTTGTGGCTGCCGCCTCGGAACCCGGCTGTCTGGTGACCAACGGCATGAGTTACCGTGCCCGCGATGGGAAAAACATCAACGGCGGTTTTCTGGTGGGTGTCAATCCCGCCGACTACGGCTATACCGATTCTTCCTGTGACCCTCTGTTGGGGGTCGCCTTCCAGCGACAGTGGGAAGAGCGCGCATTTCTGCTGGGCGGAAGTAACTATCACGCCCCTGCCCAGACCGTGGCTGAATTTTTGGGAGGTACCGCTCCTGCCAACGCCGTCTCTGCCACCTATTGTCCCGGTGTACACAACGCACCTCTGGACGACTGCCTGCCTTCTTTTGTGACCGGAACCCTGCGCTCCGCCCTGCCTCTGCTCGGCCGTAAGCTAAAGGGCTTTGACCACCCCGGCGCTCTTTTGACCGGAATTGAGACCCGCTCCTCCTCCCCCGTGCGCATTCTGCGCGGCGAGGACTATCAATCCATCGGTCTGCCCGGCCTTTACCCTTGCGGCGAAGGCGCAGGTTACGCCGGAGGTATCACATCAGCCGCCGTAGACGGTCTGCGCGTAGCCGAAGCAGTTGCCGAAAAAGAATAAACAAGACAGCAGAAATTGTTGATTTTATACAGTTTCTGCTGTCTTTTCGCTTGTTTATACATACACCAGCGCGTTAGATTGCATACTTTTTGAAACATCGTGGTAGACTTGTTCCATCCTAATACAGAAAGAGGGAACACATTGATGTCTCGAAAAGTAATTGAACGCAACATTTCTTACGATGAAACCCGCAAACTCTACTATGTCCATCTGGACAGCGGAAAAGATGACCGGGGCAACCGCCGCCGCACTTACCGCACCTTCCCATCCCTTGCTCAAGCTCGCAAGGCATTGGTCGCCTTTCAGGCAGAACGGTCTATTTACAGCGAAGTGACTCCCCGCACCACCACTCTGGCCGACTGGCTGGACCACTGGATGGATGAAATCGTCAAACCGAACCGGGCCGACACCACGGTATACGGCTACAACAAAATCATTGAAAACCATCTGATCCCTGCATTGGGTGAAATTCCAGTACAGCAGTTGACCCCCGCTCATATCCAACAATATTACACTATGCTGCTGCGTGACAAGGGCCTTGCCCCCAACACCATTCGCCGCCACCACGACCTGCTGTCTTCCGCCTTGCGCACCGCCATGCGGCAGGACATACTCATTCGCTGCCCGACCGACCGAGTGGAACCGCCCCGTGTCATCCCGAAAGAAGCTAAGTATTACAGTCCGGAAAATCTGAAGCGCCTGTATGCCGAAGTGGATGGCACATGGCTGGAACTGGTTGTCAAACTGGCCGGGTGTCTTGGTTTGCGCCGCGAAGAGATCTGCGGTCTGAAGTGGACAAATGTAGACTTCAACCAGCGGCGTATTCACATCAAAGAAGCCCGCACCGCCGCCGGTGCCAACATCGTACAGAAGGAAACCAAAAATCGCTCTTCCACCCGCACTCTACACCTGACCGACGAGCTCTATCCCCTGCTGCGCCGGGAATATCGTCGGCAAGCAGAAGATCACCTGCGTCTGGGCGAAGCATGGCCGGACACCGGGCTTGTACTGGTGGATCAAGTCGGGCAACCTTACTCTCCCAACAATGTCTCGCTGGCCTTCCACCGCTTTATCAAAAAGCACAGGCTGCCTGAGATCACCCTGCACGGTCTGCGGCACACCTTTGCCACGGTAGCCAGTGCGCAGGGTGCACCTTTGTTTGAGATCGGAAAAGCTCTGGGCCATTCCACCCCAGCTACCACCGGCCGAATTTACACCCATCTGCTGGACACCACACACGCCCCTACCCTGTCCCGCGTGGCCTCAGCTCTTAAATAAAACAACGCCGTCCCGGAAATGGGACAGCGTTGCTGTTTAAAACAAATCTTTTTTCTTCAGAATGAAACCGACGATCAGAATGGCCACCACAGCGATGGCAATAGGTACCCAGAAGTGCTGGTCCCAAGGCAGCCCGGCCACATTCATGCCGTAGAAACTGAAAATAATATTTGGAATGGTCAGAAGGATGGTAATGGAAGTCAGCACCTTCATGATCACGTTCAGGTTGTTGGAGATCACGCTGGCAAAGGCATCCATCATGCGGGAGATAATGGATGAGTAGATGTTAGCCATCTCAATGGCCTGGCGCACCTCGATCAGCACGTCTTCCAGCAAATCCTGATCTTCTTCATACAAGGTCACGATACGACCACGCAGGATTTTTTCCAGCGTAACCTCATTGGCCTTCAGAGAGGTGTTGAAGTAAACCAGAGACTTTTCCAGATCCATCAACTGGATCAGTTCCTTGTTTCTCAAGGTTTTGTGAAGCTGGCGCTCCATGTGGTTGTAGATTTTGTCAATCTGTTTCAGATACTGCAGATAGCGTTTGGCCACACGCAGCAGAATGTGCAGGATGAAACTGGTCTTTTTATGGGTATACACTCCACGAACCAGACCGTCTTCAAAATCACGAATGACGGAAGATTCCCGCAGGGACACGGTGATGATGTTGCTTTCGGTAACGATAATGCCTAGAGGTGCGGTGGAGTACACCACAGCAGAATCGGACTTTTCAATGGCAGGGGTATCGATGATGATCAGGGTCTGCCCCTCTTCCACATCAATACGGGAGGTTTCCTCTTCATCCAATGCGGCACGCAAAAAATCAGGTTCCACATGCAGAAGATCGGTTACCTGCTGCAATTCCTCTTCACTGGGGTGGGTCAGGTTGATCCAGCACCCTTCCTCCAGACTGTCCATAGCGGTCATGCGGCCGCTAATGGTCTTGTTGATGGTCAGCATGGTTGATCACAGCCTTTCCGTCGGCGCAGAAAGCAGTGAAAGCAACTTCACCGGCAGGCGCGCCGCTTATTTTGTTGGTTCAGACTTCGACTATACGGGTCAGCAGTCACGGCGCGTCTCATCTCCTCCACATAATAATCTAAGATGTGCTTAACAGATATATTATATTCCAAGAATTCCGGGATTGCAAGGAAAAGGAAAGGACGACGGAAAATTTCCGTCGTCCCGAATGATCAAAATTACTTGCCGCGAGAATTAAAAATTCTGAAGATGTCTTCGAAAGCCTTATCCTCTTCGGTTTTCTCCGCAGACTTTTCCGTTTCAGCCTCAGCCTCGACCTCAACTTTCTCGGTCACCACAGGGGCTACAGGGGCGGCGGCGGTAACCACGGGGGTTCCGTCGGCCTTCTCGTCAAAACCGGTGGCAATGACTGTGACCTTCAGCTCATCTTCCATCTCCTCGTCAAAGGCTGCGCCGAAGATGAACAGAGCATCGGGATGAGCTGCTTCCTTGACCATGTTGGTGGCAGCCTCGACCTCTTCCAGGCCGATGTCCATGGAGCCGGTGATATTGACCAGCACGCCGCGGGCGCCCTTGATGGAGGTCTCCAGCAGGGGGCTGGAAATGGCCATGCGGGCAGCCTCTTCGGCCTTGCCCTTGCCGGCAGCGCGGCCCACGCCCATATGGGCAAGACCGGCATCCTTCATGATAGCAGACAAAGTCCGAGGCCAAGCGGTCTTAGG
>JAZOBG010000052.1:0-11591 GCA_045595865.1 Oscillospiraceae bacterium | reverse complement strand
CCGGAGAACGCACCCGTCCGACTGACAAGCGCCCAGCTTGAGGAACTGGACTACAGGGAACTGTATCGCGCCTATTCGCCCAAAGGGCGGAAATCGAAGGTCGATCCACGAGTGCTGTTCAAGGTAGTAACGTACGGGTATCAGTGTGGGATCTGGTCCAGCCGCAAGCTGGAGGAAGCCTGTCGATACCGAGTGGATTTTATGTGGTTGCTGGAAGATGAGCCAGTACCTGACCACGCAACACTCGCTCGGTTCCGCAAACGCTGCGCAAGTGTTATTGAGGGACTTTTCTACCAGTATGTACAGCTGTTGGAGCAGCAAGGAGAAACGAACCACGAAACAGTATTCATTGATGGAACAAAGATAGAAAGCTGTGCCGGTCGGTATACCTTCCGTTGGCGCGGAAGTGTAGAAAAGAATCTGCAGAAGATCCGGGATAAAGTGAAGACGCTGACCGATCTAACCAATTTGGAGGATTTGCAAACGTTGCTGAGCGATACAAAGACGGGAATTGACTTCGTCCACGGAAAGGGTCGGCACAAAAGTGAAGCGCAACGGCAATGGGAAGAGTTAGATGAACTGCGGCAGCGCTGGGAAGAGTACGAAAAATCCTTGCAAATCATGGGATCCGACCGAAACAGTTACTCAAAGACAGACTCGGATGCAACGTTTATGCGAATGAAGGACGACCATATGCGAAACGGTCAGTTAAAGCCGGCCTATAACGTCCAGATTGCGGTAAACAGCGAATACATAACCGGCCTGGAGATATTCTCCAACCGAACCGACGTTGGTACTCTGGTGCCTTTTCTGACTCGTATGCAGAAAATGCAGCAGGCTAAATACAAAGAAGTAACGGCAGATGCCGGATATGAGAGTCTGGAGAACTATCTGTTTTTGGAGCAAAATGAGCAGATGAGTTTTATTAAACCCACAAACTACGAAGCAAAGAAAACGACAAAATTCAAGAAAAAGATTGGCCGTATTGAGAATATGCAGTATGACGCAGAAGAAGATTGCTTTACCTGTGCAGAGGGAAGGAAACTTCCTCTGCGGCGCGAATGCACGGAATTAAAAAACGGACACTTTGTGACCACGGCCCATTACCGCTGTGAAAATTGCAAAGATTGTCCGAGTCGTAATGCCTGCTGTCAGGCAAAGGATCCGGAACAACCCAAGACCCTTGTTTTGCACAAAACCTTCTGGGAAAAGCGAGCAGTGTCTCTTGAGAACATTACCAGTGAACGAGGGATCTACTTGAGAATATGTCGCTCCATTCAGGTGGAAGGAGCCTTTGCACTGCTTAAAACGGATTTTGGGTTCCGCCGTTTTCTGACGCGCGGCAAGGCGAATGTCCGAACGGAGTTTTTCTTTTTATCTATGGCGTTTAATCTGAAAAAGCTATGGATGAAACGGGAAAACGGTCGTTTGCAAACCCACCTTTCCAAAATTCAGGCTGCATAGCTAGTTAAAAACAAAATGTTTTCCACATCAAGTCCTGCTTTTGTAGCAGGGCTGGCTTTGCTATTCCCAAAACTCAAAAATTTGTCCAGATAACAGCTCATTTTCCAAAGCACGGGCATGAAAAGAGGCTTGCCGCAGAATTTGCATTCTGCGACAAGCCCGTTTTTTTGCTTCTCTCTTATTCAACCGGTTCTTCGGGAGCAGCGGGCTCTTCCACGACCACGTCTTCCTCGGTGATATCCTCTACAGGAACCTCTTCATCACTCAGGTTGTTGACAGCCTTGATGTCGGCGATCTTCTGCTTGTTGTACTCGATCTTTTCCTTGGATGCATTGATCTTTTCGCACAGGGCAGCATAGGGAGCTTCGGGGGCCATGCCGCGCTCGGCATAGTACAGCTTACCGATCTCGATGTATGCCTTGCGGATGGTGTCTTCCTCGGTAGCGCTATTCACCTTCAGTTTGGCAATTTCAGCCAGTTCCTTGGCCTTGGCAGCACCGGCCTGAGCCAAATCGGTCACGCGACCCATGATATTTTCAAAATCCATAGTAGTACCTCCTTGTTGTTGTGCACTATGATCTCTTTTGCTATTTTATTCTCTTTTCGCTCTTTGTGCAAGTATAAGAAACATCATTTAACAGATTGTTAAAGTCTTATCCCAGTTGACACAGCACCCGAACCAATTCCTGCATTTCGGAATCAGTTCCGATGGAAATACGCAGCCAATCCACGATTTCAGGGATATCCCAACGGCGAACAAGAATACCTTCCTTGCGCAGATGGGCAAATATGTCCCTGCCCGACTTGTCCGGATGGCGCGCAAACAGGAAATTGGTCTGAGAGGGGCAAACGATAAATCCAAGCTTCTCCAACTCGGTCGCAGTCCAGGCTCGGGTGTCCATAACCTTTTGGCGGGTCTCATCAAAATAGTCACGGTCCAACAATGCCGCTGCGGCACCGGCCTGCGCGACACGGTCCACGGTATAAGAATTGATGGAATCCCGCACGCAGCGCAGGGCGTTGATCAGGTTTTCCTGACCGATGGCGAAACCCACGCGCAAACCGGCCAGGCTGCGGGACTTGGACAGCGTCTCCACAACGATCAGATTGGGATAACGGTCGATCAGTTCAACGGCACTCCGGGCACCAAAATCCACATAGGCTTCGTCCACAATGACGACCACATCCGGGTTGGCCTGCAGCAGCTTTTCCACCACATCCAGTCCCAGCGCAATGCCCGTCGGGGCGTTGGGATTGGCTAATACCACACCGCCGTTGTTACCGCAAAGCTGCTCTACAGGATCGGAAAAATCCGGATTCATAGGCACTTCCCTACGAACCAGTCCAAAGTAATCGGTGTAAACCGGATAGAAGCTATAGGTGATCCTTGGGAACACCACTTCCCTGTCCGGGTCAAAAAACGCCTGGAAGCAGAAGGCCAGAATCTCATCCGAACCGTTTCCGCAGAACACCTGCTCCGGTTTGACCGACCAGCACTGGGCGGCCGCCGCACGCAGTTCGGTACACTCAGGATCGGGATAAAGACGAAGATCTGCGTTCAGCGCCTCCTGCATGGCAGCAATAGCCTTGGGAGAGGGCGGATAGGGATTTTCATTGGTATTCAGTTTTATAAATTTTCGGTCACGGGGCTGTTCGCCGGGAACATAGGGCACCGCGTCCCGAATCCGTTTGCTCCAAAACTCTTTCATGTGGTTTCCTCGCCTCTCAGAATGCGTTTGATGGCCTTTTCCGCCTTTACTCTGGGAATCATCAGTTCATGGCCGCAGCCCTGACACTTCAGGCGAAAATCCATGCCAACACGGAGCACCTGCCAGGTCTTGCCACCGCAGGGATGTCCCTTCTTCAGTTCCAATACATCACCGACACGTACGTCCATTTCACTCACCCCATTTCATTTATTCTATTATATTGCCTCCTTCTTTTCCTGTCAATTCCCGCACGGTCGGCGCATATACCTAATCATACGCGCTTTTCGCCGTCCGAATTGAACAAAATGCAGGAAAGGATCTGGTTTGTTGAACACTCGTTTTCTGCCCGAAGGGCGAATATTGTATACATCCGAAAACCAAAAAGCCTGTGCTTCCCGACGTGCCTTGATACGTGCCATGAACACGGGACAAATTCTGGAAGGTCGTGTGCTTCTGTGTGGAACAGGACACAATTTGATCGTTCAGGTCGGGCCGTTCACCGGCTCAATTCCCCGGGAAGAAAGCGCACTTGGTATCGCTGAAGGCACCACACGAGAAATCGCGATCCTATCCCGGGTTGGCAAACCAGTTTGCTTTACGGTTGCTGCAGTGGAAGGCCCGGACTTCGCTCCAACTCTGCTGTTATCCCGCCGCCGCGCACAGCAGCTGGCATTGGATCACATTTTAAATACATGGCAGATCGGCGATATCATTCCTGCCACAGTGACCCACATGGAGCCCTTCGGCGCCTTCGTGGATATCGGCTGCGGCATTCCTTCCATGATCGGAATCGAGAATCTTTCGGTGTCGCGCATTTCCCACCCGGGCTGCCGCTTTACCACGGGACAAAAAATCTTTGCACTTGTTACCGGTATTGACCACGCTTTGAACAGGGTCATGTTGTCGCACAAGGAATTATTGGGCACATGGGAGGAAAATGCCGCCTGTTTGGAAACCGGCATGACAATCCCCGGTTATGTGCGCAGCATCAAAGAATACGGAGCTTTTATCGAATTGTTTCCCAACCTTTCCGGTCTGGCCGAACCAAAAGAAGGCTTGGCCGAAGGCGACCGGGTCTCAGTATACATCAAGTCCATCTTTCCCGACCGGCACAAAATCAAGCTGCGGATATTGGAACGTCTGCCGCCGGAAGAAATACCACCAGTCCTCCCCTACTTCCACCATTCCGGAACCCTGCTTGACTGGCAATACACCAGATAGAAAACGAGCCGGGAAAAGCTCCCGGCTCGATGTAAATCATTCCTGATTCCCTTTGATTTTTTCCCAGTAAGCTTTGGCGGCCTGCTCGGTCTTATTTTCTCCGTAGTGGTAGTACACGCGGTCCTTCAGCTCGTCGGGCAGATATTGCTGTTTGACCCAATGTCCCGGGAAATCATGGGGGTACAGGTACCCCTGCTCCCGCTCCATGCCGGAGGAATCGGCGTGGACATTCTGCAGATGACGCGGGAAATCGCCGGTCTTTCCGGCCTTTACGTCGGCCCAGGCCGCATCGTAGGCCACATGGGCGGTGTTGGACTTGGGGGATGTTGCCATCAGCACTGCAGCATCTCCCAGAGGAATTCGAGCCTCCGGCAGGCCCAGCATATTGGCTGCGTCCACGCAGGCCTTAACAATAGGAATGATCTGTGGATAGGCCAGACCAATGTCCTCACAGGCAATGACCATCAGGCGGCGGCAGGCCGAGATCATATCTCCAGCCTCCAACAAGCGGGCAAGGTAATGACAGGCTGCATCCGGATCGGAGCCGCGTATGGACTTCTGCAGCGCAGACAGGATGTCATAGTGAGAATCTCCGTCCCGATCATAGCGCATAGCCGACCGTTGGGCCACGGCCTTAGCATCCTCCAGCGCAACAAGGAGTTTCCCCTGCTCCCGCTTGGCAGAATTGAGAAGCAACTCCACAGCATTCATCGCTTTGCGCACATCACCGCCGCAGGCAAACGCGATATGTTCCCGTACTTCTTCCGGGACCTCGACCTCTGCCTCCAGCCGCTGGGCCATCAGACGGATGCCGCGGTCAATGGCCGGACGCACCTGCTCGGGCGTGACCTGCTTGAATTCAAATACGGTGGAACGGGACAGCACCGCATTGTAGACGTAAAAATAGGGGTTCTCGGTGGTGGATGCGATCAAGGTCACATCGCCGCGCTCGATGACCTCCAACAGAGACTGCTGCTGCTTTTTATTGAAATACTGGATCTCATCCAGATACAGCAAAATCCCGTTGGGAGCCAGCATGGTACCCACGTCGGCGATCACGTCTTTGATGTCAGACAGGGACGCTGTGGTGGCGTTGATGCGGCGCAGGGTACGTCCCGACTGTTTTGCAATGATGTTGGCAACCGTGGTCTTTCCGGTACCGGAGGGGCCGTAAAACACCAGATTTGGGATATTGCCCGACTCAATAATGCGGCGCAGCAGGCCGTCCGGGCCTAAAATGTGGGTCTGCCCCACCACTTGGTCCAGCGTTTCCGGGCGGATCTCGTCTGCAAGAGGCCGATATGCCATGGAGCTCACCTCCAAAAAATAACTCAGGGGGATGGTTATTCCATCCCCCTGATTGTAACACATGTTCGATTAGCCGTAAAGAGGATATTTGTCCGTCAGGGTCTTTACCTCATCGCGGATATCGTCGGCCTTGGTCTCGAATTCGGTGGCAGTCTGCCACAGCAGACGGCCGATCACCTTCATTTCTTCCTCCTTGAAGCCGCGGGTGGTGGCAGCAGGTGTGCCCACGCGGATGCCGGAGGTAACAAAAGGCTTTTCGGGGTCGTTGGGGATGGCATTCTTGTTGACCGTGATGTTCACCTCGTCCAGACGGTGCTCCATCTCCTTACCGGTCAATCCTGCCGGACGCAGATCCACCAGCATCAGATGGTTGTCGGTGCCGCCGGAGACCAAGTCAAACCCTTGCTCCTTCAGAGTATCCGCCAGCACAGCGGCATTCTTAACGATCTGCTGCTGATATTCCTTGAATTCCGGCTTCAACGCCTCGCCAAAGGCCACCGCCTTGCCGGCGATGACGTGCTCCAGAGGGCCGCCCTGACTGCCGGGGAAGATGGCCGAGTCGATCTTCTTAGCGTGCTCTGCCTTGCAGAAAATCACGCCACCACGAGGACCGCGCAGGGTCTTATGGGTGGTGGTAGAGACAACATCGGCATAAGGAATCGGAGAGGGATGCAGACCGGCTGCAACCAAACCGGCAATGTGAGCCATATCCACAAACATATAAGCGCCCACTTCGTCGGCGATCTCGCGTATGGTCTTGAAGTCGATAATACGGGGGTAGGCGGATGCGCCGGCCAGAATCATCTTAGGCTGATGCTTCTTTGCCAGATCACGCAGCTGGTCATAGTCGATATATCCGTCGTCGTTGACGCCGTAAGGCACGATGTTGTAGTTCTTACCGGAGAAATTCACCGGGGAACCGTGGGTCAGATGGCCGCCGTGGGCCAGATTCATGCCCAGCACGGTATCGCCCACATTACACAGGGCCTGATAGACCGCGTAGTTGGCGCTGGCACCCGAATGAGGCTGCACGTTAGCGTGGTCGGCACCAAACAACTGGCAGGCGCGCTGGCGGGCGATCTCTTCCACCACATCCACGCACTGACAGCCTCCGTAATAACGCTTGCCGGGATAACCTTCGGCATACTTATTGGTCAAAACAGTACCCACCGCAGCCAGCACAGCGGGGCTGACAAAATTCTCCGATGCGATCAGCTCAATGTTGCGGCGCTGACGGTCATATTCTGCCTTGACCGCGGTACCCACTTCGGGGTCGAATAACGCCAGAAATTCCATGTTTTTTTCTACCATGTCGTCGGCTCCTTTTAGAAACATATTGATGCTCTTAATTATATATATTTTCCTTTCTTTTGACAACCAAGAAGCCGAAAAAAATGTCGAAATCCCTGTTGATTTATGATATGATGGCCCCAGAGGTGAAGCACATGAAAAACGAGACTGCGGTATGGGCCATTGTCAATGAGCTGAAAACCCTTTACCCCGACAGTATCTGCTCTCTGGACTACCCCAAACCCTATGAACTGCTTTTTGCCGTTCGTCTGGCTGCCCAATGTACCGACGAGCGGGTCAACAAGGTCACCCCTGCCCTTTTTGCCCGTTTTCCAACGCTGGAAGCGCTGGCCGAGGCCGATGTGACCGAAGTGGAGACTTATATCCATTCCACCGGATTTTTCCGCGCCAAGGCCCGGGATATCGTAGCTGCATCTCAGATGCTTTTGAGCGAATTCGGCGGCAAAGTGCCCGATAACATGGACGACCTGCTCCGTCTGCCCGGCGTGGGCCGCAAGACCGCCAACCTGATTCTGGGCGATGTATACAATACCCCCGGCGTTGTGGTGGCCGACACACACTGCATCCGCATCTCCGGCAAGCTTGGTCTGACCGACGGAACCAAGGACCCCGCCAAGGTGGAGCAGCAACTACGGGCCATTCTGCCCCCCGAGGAGTCCAACAATTTCTGCCACCGTCTGGTGCTCCATGGCCGCGCCGTCTGCACTGCCCGCAAGCCGGACTGCCTTAACTGCACCTTATGTCCTTGGTGCGATTTTGGAGCAAAAGAAACCACCTGACAATACCTAAACCAAAGAAAGAGGTCAATTATGGTTATCGGAATTTTTGGCGAAAGCTGTACCGGCAAAAGCACCCTCGCGGAGAAAATCGCTGCCGGGTTTCCCTGCGAAACCTATACCGGCAAGGATTATCTGCGCCTTGCAAAGAATGAGAACATTGCAAAAGTAATGTTTCAGAAAAAGCTGAATGCTGCCGTTAACGGTGAGAACATCATTTATGTGATTTCTGAGAAAGAGCACCTTCCTCTGCTGCCGGAGGGTGCGCTGCGTATTCTTGTGACGGCCGATCTGGAGCAGACCAAATCCTGATTCGCCCAGCGGATGCGCGGCAATCTGCCCGCCCCGGTGGCTGCCATGCTGGAAAAGAAACATGGCTGCTTCGACGCCGAACCGCACGATATTCACGTAATTTCCGGGGAAACAGATTTGACCTCTGTCGTCGAGCAGATAAAAGCGGAGAGATAAGAGATGCTGGAACTGGTCAAAATTACAGAAGTTAATGATAAACTGTCGGAGATGGTGGCTTTATTCCGCGTAGAACTGCGCTCCTACAAAGGCATCGTGTCCAGGCCTGACATCGATGCTGGTCGTGAGGAAATGGAGGAATATTTGTCTGCCAAATTTCCGGTGTATGCCGCGCTTGTAGATGGCGAATACGCAGGCTATGTGGTATGCCGTGTGGATAGTGAGGTTGTCTGGGTGGAATCCATCTTTGTCAAAGAGGAATACCGCCGTCAAGGTGTTGCTGCCTCTCTGCACAGCAAAGCGGAGGAAATCGCGGCTGCCTATGGTGAAGATACGGTCTACAACTATGTTCACCCTAATAATCATCGGATGATTACATTCCTGCGTAAGCGTGGATACACGGTTTTGAACCTGATTGAGATTCGGAAGCCATACAAAGGTGAGAAGTTGGCACAGGTCATCCCTGTGGGTGAGCATGAATTTGACTACTGAGAGGGACAAAAATGTACATAGAAACCCCACGGATGATCATCCGTGATTTTACACCGGAAGATGCCGCTGATCTTCACGACATCTTCGGTGACGATGAAACCATGGAGAACTGCGAACCGGCATACGACTTTGAAAAAACACAGAAGTTTCTGACCTCTTTCTGTATTGAAAGGAAAGGTGCTGTGGCAGCAGTCCACAAGGAAAGCGGCAAGATGATGGGCTACATCCTGTTCAATGAGCTTGACGAGGGTGTATATGAAATGGGCTGGATCTACAACCGCACCTTCTGGCGGCAAGGCTATGCCTACGAATCCTGCAAAGCCGTGATGGACTATGCTTTTGGAGAGTTGAAAGCTCATAAGATTTTTGCTGAAGCAATCGACACGGTGAAATCGGTCAGTCTGATGCAGAAGCTGGGAATGCAGCTTGAAGGCATCCAGCGGAGCCAGACCAAGGACAGTCTAGGTAATTGGGCAGACCTTTACTTCTACGGTCTGCTTGAAAATGATTGGAGGAATCAATGAAGATTGAATTTGAAAGCATCCTCCTTCGCGATATGATCGAGTCCGACATCGAGGACTATGTGCGTTGGTTCACCGTGGAGCGTGAATGGGAAAACTGGGATGCCCCTTGGGAGAAAGAGAACACCGACGAGCAAACCGAGCGAAAAAGCTGGACGGAATACTATGAATCCGTAAAGAACCTTCCCGATAATAAACTCCGCTGGAAGTTTGAGATCGAATGGAACGGCAAGCACATTGGCTGGGTAAGTTCCTACTGCATTGATGAGAACTACGAATGGATTGGAAAAATCAAGGACGGTCAGACCGTCTATCGTGCCATTGGCATTGACATTTGCGAACCCGCCGTATGGGGTAACGGCATCGGCACAAATGCCCTGCGTGCCTTTATGAATTACTACTTTGAAAACGGCGTGGACGAACTGTATACACAGACCTGGTCGGGCAATGTCCGTATGCTCCGCTGTGCCGAAAAGTTCGGATTCATTGAGTGTAACCGAAATGTCGGTACAAGAGAGGTTGATGGGAAGGAATACGACGGTTTGACCTTCCGGCTTCACCGTTCACAGCAAATACTTTGAAAAAATTGACTGCGGCGAGGGGTTCTCCCCTCGCCATTTTTGTGCCATTCCAACTTGATGTTACAACATTTTCTGCCGCAGGTGTTCCATGGCCTTTCGCTCAATGCGGGAGATCTGAACCTGCGATACGCCAAGCACCTTGGCCGCCTTGTCCTGCGTCAGGTTCTTGTAAAAACGAAGCAGAATAACCTGCCGCTCCCGCTCTGCCAGACTGTCAATGGCGGCGCGCAGGGCCACACGCTCCACCACGGTGTCCTCCATGCCGTTTTCACCAAGAACACTTTCCAGCGTGAAACCTTCCGCTGTTTCCATCTGGAGGGATGCCACCGGCCCGGACGCAGTCTCTGTTGCCGCAATCTCCTCTACGGTTATCCCGGTGTCCTCCGCCAATTCGGACAGGGTAGGTTCCCGCCCCAATTCCGTGGTCAATCGGGTCCGTGCGGCATAAATGGATGCTGCACGCTCTTTCACTCCGCGGCTGACCTTGACCGGTCCGTCATCCCGCAGAAACCGCCGGATCTCTCCCGCGATTTTCGGCACGGCGTAGGTGGAAAACTGGGTTCCGTAAGCATCGTCAAAGCCACGTACTGCCTTCAAAAAACCAAGGCACCCCAACTGATATAAGTCGTCGGCCTCCACGCCGCGCCCGTAATAGCGGCGCACGACGCTCCAGATCAGGCCGGCATTCTCCTCCAGAATGCGGGTACAGGCTTCGTTGTCTCCCTCCCGGGCAGCCTGAAGCAGCTCCGGTGTATCGGCGATGCTCACCGTACCCCTCCCGCCCGAAGTGAAATTTTCTTTGACAACACCACTGTGGTTCCCTTCCCCGGAGCAGAGCGAACCCTCATGTTGTCGGTAAAACTCTCCATAATGGTAAAACCCATGCCGGCCCGCTCAGCACCACCCGTAGTGTACAGGGGTGTGCGCGCCTGCGCCAAATCTGCAATTCCTACCCCCTTATCCTTAACCGTGATCTCCACGGTATTATCCTCGAACAGCTTCATAACCACGGTGACCTTCCCGATGGTATCTGGGTAACCGTGAACAATGGCGTTGGTGACCGCCTCGGACACGGCGGTTTTCAGGTCATTCAGTTCATCCAGCGTCGGATCCAACTGGGCCGCAAAGCAAGCTGCCGTAGTTCGGGCAAAGGCCTCGTTATTGGAACGGGACAGAAACTGTACCGTTGCCTGATTAATGGGTCGCTTCATATGTATCACTCCTAAATCAAACAAATTTCAGCAATCGATCCAGACCGGCCGTCTGAAGTACCCGCCGTGCCTGTTCCGGCACCTGCCGCACTTCCACCGATCCTTCCAGTTGCCCCATTCGTCGCCAGACATTCAAAAGTACGGCAATCCCCGAGCTGTCCATAAAGGTAACTTCCGACAGTTCCAGAATCAGCATTTCCGGCAGCGCAGCATCGATCTGTTCCGCCAGTTCCTCCATGATTTGTTTCGCTGCATGATGGTCGATCTCCCCCGCCAATCGCGCCGTCAGGGTGCGTCCCTGTTCTGTACAAATGACCGGCATAAGCCTGTCCTCCTTCGTAACAAAAAATCGCGGTATACCAGTTTTGGTATACCGCGATTTTAACAGGTTTCGCACAATGAACTTGTCGAAAGAACACATCAGAACAGAGAAATCTGGCCGGTGTCCGGCAGACACCCCACCCGGCTATGCCGTGCGGGGCCCCCGAAAGAAATTTGACCTGCTCGGGCGAAGTGAATTCGCCCTGCG
>JAZOBG010000051.1:0-16970 GCA_045595865.1 Oscillospiraceae bacterium | reverse complement strand
GAATGGCGGCGAAGTAATCGGCAACCGCACCCGTGCCAAGATTGTCAAGAATAAGGTGGCACCGCCCTTCCGTGAGGCGGAATTTGAGATTTTGTATGGCGAAGGTATCTCCAAGTGGGGTGAGATGGTAGATCTGGCTGTTAAGCTGGATATCATCCAGAAGTCCGGCTCCTGGTTCGCCATGGGCGAGACCCGTCTGGGTCAGGGCCGCGACGCCGTCAAGGCTCTGCTGCAGGCCGATCCCGATCTGGCCGAACAGATCGAAGCCGAGATCCGCGCCAATTCCTTCAAGCTCATGAGCAAGCAGTCCCAGATCGCCGCCGTGGCCGCCGGCCGCGCTGTGGACATCTCCGCCGACGATTTTGAGGACGAGGAAGGCTAACTCATGGTCATCCGTGAGTTAAAACCCTCCCGGCGTGTGGAGGGTCGGTGGCTTGCCTTTCTGGAGGACGGGACCATCCTGCGGCTGGGCGAAAACGAAGTGGTTGATTTCGCCCTGTACGCCGGAAAGGAATTGAATGAAGCGGAGTCTGCGGCGCTGCAGGACAGTGCGCGCCGCAGCGCCCTGAAAGGGAAGACCATCGAACTGCTGTCCCGCAAGCCCCAGTCCCGCAAAGAGGTGGAGCGCAAGCTGCTCCAATGGGAGGCGGGAGAAGAGGAGACTGCTGCCATCTGCGACCGGATGGAGCAGCTGGGTTACCTGAACGACGCCGAGTACGCCGCTAGAGTGGTGCGCCACTACAGCGCCAAGGGTTACGGTGAGCGCAAGCTGCGGGACGAACTGTACCGCCGGGGTGTGCCACGTGACCTGTGGGACGAGGCGCTGCAGCAGGCCGAGCCGGCCGACGCGGCCATGGATGAATTGATTGCAAAAAAACTGGCCGGCAAGAACCCCGACCCAAAGGAATTGAAAAAGGTTTCCGATGCGCTGGCCCGCCGCGGTTACCGTTGGAATGATATTTCCGCCGCTCTGCGCCGGTACGGCGCCGAGTGCAGTGACGAATAACATCTTGTTTTAAATGGGGGCGCAGCATGGACGCAAGAGAATGTCTGATGACCCGACGCAGCATTCGCAAATACAAGTCAACGCCCCTGAGCGATGAACTTCTGAATGAAATTCTGGAGCCGGCATTGGCGGCTCCGTCGGCCATCAATTTACAGCATTGGCACTTTGTGGTGGTCCGCTCTGAGCAGGCACTGGCAGATTTGAAGGCAATTATGGTCAAGGTGATCGAGAAGTTCAATCCCATTTTGAAAGAACGCTTTTCGAAGAATCCGAAAACCGTTGCAGAAACGCAGAATTTTCTGGCTACACTGGGAAATGCGCCGGTTTGCGTTCTTGCGTTCCTGCTGAAAGAAGATTATCCCGATCGGGACGGAGCCGTGCAGAGTGTTTCGGCGGCAGTGGAAAATCTGCTGCTTTCTGCGTGGGAGAAAGGGGTGGGGTCCTGTTGGATCTCGGCACCTCAAAGGATGGGCTTTGGAGAGGAAATACGGCAGCGGTTTGCTCCCGGAAAAGGGGAGTTTGTGGCCGCGATTACCCTGGGGTGGCCGGATCAGCAGTCCGGAATGCCGCCCCGTCGGGAAGGCCGTGTGACCTTTATTTGATATTGAAGGAGAAAACACAGTGAAAGTTGCATTTATTTCTCTGGGCTGCGCCAAAAATCTGGTCAATACCGAACAGATGATGGCCCTGGTCCGGGATGCCGGACACGAACTGGTGGAGCAGCCTGCCGGCGCCGACGTGGCGGTGCTCAACACCTGCGGTTTTATTGACAGCGCAAAAAGCGAAGCTATTGACAATATTCTGGAGCTTGCCCGGCTGAAGAGCGAGGGTAAGCTCCAAAAACTGCTTGTAGCAGGCTGCCTGCCCCAACGCTACCAGAGCGAGCTGATGGAGGAAATGCCCGAGGTGGACGGTGTGCTGGGTACCGGCAGCTATACCGACGTGGTGCCTGCGCTGGAGGCCCTTGCAGCCGGCGACCAGCCCACCTATTTCGGCGACATCGACCACACCGAGGAGGATGGCCCCCGCATTCTGGCCACCCCCAAGTATTCCGCCTATCTGAAAATTGCCGAGGGTTGCGACATCCGCTGCTCCTACTGCGTCATTCCCTCTTTGCGCGGCAAGTACCGCAGCCGCACCATGGAGTCGCTGGTGGCCGAGGCCGAAGGTCTGGTAAAACAAGGGGTCAAGGAGTTGATCGTGGTGGCGCAGGACATTACCCGCTACGGCACCGACCTGTATAGCAGAAGAGCTTTACCCGAACTGCTGCGCAAGCTTTGCCGCCTGCCCTTCCGCTGGATCCGCCTGCATTATCTGTATCCCGACGAGCTGGACGACGCCCTCATCAATGTCATTGCAGATGAGCCCAAGATCCTGAACTATCTGGATATTCCTATTCAGCACATTAACGACGGTATTCTGAAGGCTATGAACCGCCGCGGCACCGGGGACGAGATCCGCACCCTGTTTGCCAAGCTGCGCGACCGCCTGCCCGGTCTGGTGCTGCGCACATCCATCATTGTGGGTCTGCCCGGTGAGGGGGAGGAGGAGTTCGAGGAGCTGTGCGAATTCCTGCAGTGGGCCAAGATCGAGCGCGCCGGCGTGTTCCCCTTCTCGCCCGAGGAGGGCACCCCTGCCGCCGAAATGGACGATCAGGTGCCCGAGGACGTGGCCAACCGCCGCGCCGATTTGTTGGTGGATCTGCAGTCCCGTGTTATGGATGAGTACAACGAAGAACGGCTGGGCAGCGTGATGGAAGTGCTCTGTGAAGGGTTTGACCTTGACATGGGCTGCTGGCGGGGCCGCACCTGGGCCGACTCCCCCGACGTGGATGGCCACGTGTACTTTACCGCCGCCGGAACCGTCCGTCCGGGTGACTTTGTCAACGTACGCATTACCGGCACTGCCGACGGCGACCTGACCGGCGAGATCGAGGAGTAATATCATGTCGGAGCATATTGCCAAAACCATGGAGTTCCTGCGGACCTGTTTTGAGCAGACGGAATACTTCAAAGCAGACCCTGCTGCAAAAAAATATCGGCTGGAACACTCGATCCGTGTCGCCAACCTCTGCCGGGAGATCGCCCAGGAAGAGGGTATGGATGTGGAGACGGCGGTCATCGCCGGACTGCTGCACGACGTGGGCTACGGACAGGATTTTCCCGATGGTTATGACTGGAATGAACACGGCCGGGACGGCGCCCGTATCGCCCGCCCTTTTCTGGAGGAACTGGGGCTGGACGGGCAGACCGTGAACGACATCTGCTATGCTATCGCCATCCATGTGGATGACAAGGCCGATTTTGAGGGACGCCGCTGCCCCTTTACCGAGACGGTCGGGGACGCGGACAACATCGACCGGTTTGATGCCTACCGCATTTACGAGTCGGTGCGTTATCAGATGAAGCCGGAGGAGCGCACCCTTGCCGAAAATCTGGACTGGCTGCGGCAGAGGATCGAGCGTCTGGGACGGCTGCGTGAAACCCGGTTTGCCACGCCGACTGCCACGGCTTTGTGGCGGGACAAGGTGGAATATCAGATCGGATATTTCAGCCGCCTGCTGAAACAAATGGAGGCAAGCAGTTTGCCGGAAGAAATGGAGAGGATACGATGAATACTGCCAATAAGCTGACTATGCTGCGTGTCATTATGATCCCCGTGTTCATGGTTGCCCTTTATCTGAACTTTCCGTTCCATAACATCGTTGCGCTGGTGATTTTCATTCTGGCCAGCGTGACCGACTTCATTGACGGCTACATTGCCCGCAATTTCAATCAAATCACCGACTTCGGCAAGTTTATGGATCCACTGGCGGACAAGCTGCTGGTGACGGCAGCCATGCTGTGGTTTGTGGAGGCGGGGCAGATGCCTGCGTGGGCGTTGTTGGTGGTCATCGCCCGTGAGTTTGCCGTGTCCGGTCTGCGCATGGTGGCCGCACCCAAGGGTATCGTCATCGCCGCCGCATGGTCGGGCAAGATCAAGACAGCCTCCACCATGGTGTGCATCTGCATCATGCTGGTGCCCATTCCCGAAATTCTGAATACCCTCTGCGTGGCGGTCATTCTGATCACCACAGTCTGGTCCGGCGTGGAGTACTTTATCAAGAATAAGGCGGCCTTTACCGGGGCGGTGTAGTGTGAAAATCACCTTACACCATCTGTAATCGCCCACTTGCTCGTCTCCGATGGAGACAACCGCAAGTGATGGCGGTAATCCCCATTCCGCCAGGGGAAATTTTTCTGAAGTGTGCCGCATTATGTGGCGGAACGGGGGATTCTTATGCTGGATTTTTCCAAAACGCTCAGTAAAGAACCACTGATCCATCCCTCGTCCGCAGTCAAAAACTGCACACTGGGTGCATATACCGAACTGGGCGACCATTGCGTATTGGAGGAGACCGTACTGGGGGATTACTCCTACTGCTTCGGTTATAACGATATCATCTATGCCGAAATCGGCAAGTTCGCCAGTCTGGCCACAGGTGTCCGCATCAATCCGGTGCAGCATCCTGCCCACACCCGTGCGGCAGCCCATCACTTTACCTACCGCTGCGCCCATTACGGCTTCGGCCCCGATGATGACTCCATCGTGGAATGGCGCAGGCAGAATCGTGTCAAAATAGGGCACGATGTTTGGATGGGGCATAACGCCGTGGTCATGGGCGGTGTGACCGTTGGGAACGGCGCGGTCATTGCCGCCGGAGCTGTGGTGACTCACGATGTGCAGTCCTATGAGATCGTGGGCGGTGTTCCGGCCAAACACATTGGTTGGCGCTATGAACCGGAACTTATTGCCGCTATGCAGCGCATTCAGTGGTGGAACTGGAGCCATGAGAAATTGGCCGCGCGCGTGCGGGATTTTGATGATGTAACGATGTTCTGTGCGAAGTATGATCGCTCGGAATGAGGAGCAGTTGAAATTGAAAACCCAAAAAGTATAAAAAAGATGCTGCTCGGGATCGCGCTGCTTGTTTTTAGCGTCTGGAGCCTGATTTATGGGTATTTGGACCAATTTACGGTGGTGATGTACGCCGGTGTGCTTTTTCATTGGGTTGGCATTATACTTGTGATTTTGGGCCTCGTTTCTTCTGACGGTGAAAATGAGCAAGATTCATGAACAAGTGTGCCCTTGACACATTTTCTGCCCCATGGTAATATACTGTAGAAATTGAATATCGCGTTGAACGGAAAGAGTAACAGCAAGTTCCACGGTCAGAGAGGGCGGGTCACCGGCTGAAAGCGCGCCTGCGGGGAAGGTTGTGAAGTGCGTCCGGGAGCGAGGGGGATGCAGATGCCCTCCGGGTTGGCCCGTCACAGCCGTATTGAGTGATAAACGAGAGTGGAACCGCGAGTTACATCGCCTCTCATGCCATCTGGCATGGGAGGCGTTTTCAATTATAGGAGGTTATTTATGACCCGACTTGGCGAAACCCTGCGCGCCTATCAGGCCCGCGACCCGGCGGCCCGCAGCCGGCTGGAGATTTTCCTGCTGGATCAGGGCGTGCACGCCATCATCTACCACAGAATCGCCCACTTCTTTTATAAGCACAACATCAAATTCATTGCCCGCGCGGTTTCCCAGTGGAGCCGCTTCTGGACCGGCATTGAGATCCATCCCGGCGCTCAAATCGGTCGGCGGCTGGTCATTGACCACGGCATGGGTATCGTCATCGGTGAGACCGCCGAGATCGGCGACGACTGTCTGCTGTACCACGGGGTCACGCTGGGCGGTACCGGTAAAGATTCCGGCAAACGTCATCCCACGTTGGGCAACAATGTGATGGTGTCCACCGGTGCCAAGGTGCTTGGCCCCTTTAAAGTCGGTGACAACGCCCGCATCGCTGCCAACGCCGTTGTCCTGCAGGAGGTGCCGGACAATGCCACAGCCGTGGGTATCCCGGCCCAGATCGTCCGCGTTCAGGGCGAAAAGGTCAAAAAATACGTGGACGAAGTGGACCAGACCAGCGTGGAGAATCCCACATTGAAGAAGATTGAGGCATTGACCAGACGGTTGGAAGAACTGGAACAAAAACTGGAAGAAAAGAACTGAAATGAGGAGTTTTGAAATATGAAGCTGTATAATTCCGCGACCCGCAAGAAGGAAGAATTTGTCCCCCATGTGGAGGGCAAGGTGGAGATGTACACCTGCGGCCCCACCGTGTACCATTTCGCGCACATCGGCAACCTGCGTTCCTACATCATGGAGGATGTGCTGGAAAAGTACCTGCGCTACGAGGGCTATGAGGTCAATCGTGTCATGAATATTACCGACGTGGGCCATCTGGCCTCGGACGCCGACACCGGCGAGGATAAGATGCTCAAGGGCGCCAAGCGCGAGAACAAGACGGTCATGGACATCGCCAAATTCTACACCGATGCCTTCTTTGCCGACTGCGCCAAGCTGAACATCACGCGCCCCGACGTGGTGGAGCCTGCCACCGGTATGATCCCCGAATATATCCAGGCCATCTCCAAACTGTTGGAGACCGGTCACGCCTATCTGGCCGGCGGCAATATCTATTTTGACAGTTCCAAGCTGGATAAGTATTACGTTTTCAACGACCATGACGAGGAAGATCTGGCGGTCGGCGTGCGCGAGGGCGTGGAGGAAGACACCAACAAGCGCAACAAGAACGACTTTGTGCTTTGGTTCACCAAGTCCAAGTTTGAGGATCAGGCCCTGAAGTGGGATTCTCCCTGGGGCGTGGGTTATCCCGGCTGGCACATCGACTGGTCGTTCATCTCCATGAAGCACAACGGCGAGTATCTCGACCTGCACTGCGGCGGCATCGACAATGCCTTCCCCCACCACACCAACGAGATCGCCCAGTCCGAGGCTTACCTGGGCCATCCCTGGTGCAAGTACTGGATGCACGTGGCTCATCTGAACACCAATGATGGCAAGATGAGCAAATCCAAGGGCGAGTTCCTGACGGTCTCCCTGCTGGAGGAGAAGGGCTACGATCCCCTGGTCTACCGCTTCTTCTGCATGCAGTCCCACTACCGCAAGAGTCTGGTATTCACCTGGGAGAATCTGGACAACGCCGCGGTGGCATACAACAAACTGATCAACCGCATCGCCGCTCTGAAGGAAGAGGGTGACGTGGACGCCGAGGTCTTCTACGCCTACCGCGACAAGTTCAAGGAGCAGATGGGCAACGACCTGAACACCTCCATGGGCGTGACCGCCCTGTACGATGTGCTCAAGGCCAAGACCAACGACAACACCAAGCTGGCCATCCTGCACGACTACGACCGCGTTTTGTGCCTGAATCTGATGGAGAAGGCCGCCGAGAAGCGTGCCGAACTGGCAAAGGCCCAGACCGCCAAGGCCGAGGGCGGCTACACCATCACCGGCGAGGGTGACCCCGCCATTGACGCCATGGTGCTGGCCCGCTATGAGGCCAAGAAGGCCAAGAACTTTGCCGAAGCCGACCGTATCCGCGACGAGCTCAAGGCCATGGGCATCGAGGTCCTGGACGCCAAGGACGGAGCCACCTGGAAGAGAGTATAATTCAGTGAAAGGGGAGCCCAGATGCGGCTCCCCTTGCGTTTTACTGTGCGGTTTGATACAATGAAAAACGGTAAAGCAATGCCGTGCGATACGGCTTGAAAGGAGTGATCGTATGGTCAAGCAGAAGACCCAGTGGAAGGGTGTCGTCATGCTGATGCTTACCGCGCTGATCTGGGGTTCATCCTTTGTGGCTCAGAGCGTGGGTATGGAGTCGGTGGAAGCCTTTACCTTTAACGGCATCCGCACCCTGATGGGCGCCGTGGTGCTGCTTCCCTTTGTCCTGATCCGCGATAAGATTCAGGCAAAAACTATGACGGAGGAACAGATTCGGCAGCGCAGGGCCATGGACAAAAAGACGGTTCGCTGCGGTCTGATCCTGGGCGTGGTATTCTGCGCGGCCTGCAATTTCCAGCAGTTCGCCTTTGAATACTCCACTTCGGGCAAAATCGCCTTTATCACCGCACTGTATATGTTTTTTGTGCCTCTGTTCGGGCTGTTTTTGAAAAAGAAGGTGCCGCTGCTGACCTGGATCTGCGTGCTGGCCGGTTTTGTGGGGCTGTACTTCCTGAGCATCGGCCCCGGTGGACTGGGCAGTATCAACCGCGGCGACTTCCGGGCATTTATCTGCGCCATTTTCTATGCGGTGCATATTCTGCTGATCGAAAAGTTTGCCCCCGATGTGGACGGCATCAAGCTTTCCTTTACCCAGTTTGTGGTTTCCGGTGTGATCACCTGTACTCTGATGTTCATTTTTGAAACGCCGCAGATGAGCGCCATTCTGACTGCCATTGTGCCACTGCTCTATTCCGGTGTTATGAGCTGCGGTCTGGCCTATACCTTCCAGATCGTGGGTCAGAAGTATACCGAAGCCACCGTAGCCTCTTTGATCATGTGCATGGAGTCGGTGTTTGCCGTTCTGGCCGGTGCGCTGCTTCTGCATGAGCTGCTGTCCGGCCGTGAGATCGTGGGCTGTGTCATCATGTTTGTGGCCATCGTTTTGTCGCAACTGTCGGAATTCATAACCGCAAGGCTGAAACGCGGCTGACAACACAATCGCGCCCCTCCGGGACGAAACGTCCGGAGGGGCGCGGTTTTTATACTTTTTCGGGAGAATAAATGAGATAACCGGAGTTATAGATGTGCTGGCAGTACTGCTTGCTGACATGGCCGCCGAAGCTGGCGGTGCGGATCTCGCTGGGATGCTCGGGGTCGGCGATGACTCGGTCGCAGGCCTCCAGCAGATTGACGATCATAATGGAGCCTACGTCCACGATGCCGTGGCTGGGGAAGACACTTTCGATCTCATCCCGGCGTGCGGCCAGTCTGGCAAGACTGTCGCGCAGGGTGGTTACGCTGGCCATGCGGTAATAGGGATCGGCAGGGTCGCCGCAGCCGATCATCAGATTGCTGATGCAGCCGTCGTCACCCGTGAAGAAAATACGGTTGTGTTTATCCAGAAATCCTGCGTGGCCGGGGGTGTGGCCGCCCATGTGGATCAGCTCCACTTCGTAGCCGCCGCCCAGATCGAAAATGTAGCCGTCGGGTACGCCGACGATCTCGTAATCCTGCCATTTCACAAGGTCATTCCGGTCAAACTCGCACCAGTTGCCCTTGCCGTCCTCGTCAAACAGATAATCCCAGATGTGTGGGTTGTTTTTGCTTTGCATGGAGGGTACTTCGTACTCGCTGCAGTAGACCCGGCCAAAGGGGAAATTGCCGTAAGCGTGGTCAAAGTGGGCGTGGGTGTTGACCAGAATGATCTCCCTGCCGCCGGACAGCTGCTCGCACAGACCCTTCAGGTCGCCCAGACCGAAGCCGGTGTCGATGAGCAAGGCCTTTTCCGGGCCGAGGATCAGGAAAGACCACACATCACCCATGCCGTCCAGACTTTCGGTGTAGATGCCGTACAGGTTGTCACGGAACTGATAGACCTCGGCATAGGGATTTACGGGGTAAATTTTCTTGGTCTTGTCGTGGGACCGCAGCAGCTGCAGATAGGCCCAGCGCACCGGCTGCTCCGGTTCCCGGTACACAGTGCGGTTGGTTTTGACCTCCGAACAAAGGGGTCGCTGAACTTCCATTCTTTCTTCTGCCATGGGGACACCTCCCAATATTGTTGAACGCATTATATCATAGATTGCGGGGGAAATCATTGCAAAACTGTGGCGGGTTTGGTAAAATCTCTTTAAATGCGTAGAAATGGGGTGGAAAAATGAAGTTGCGGAGGATCACGGCGGCCTTTCTGGCGGCTTTTTTGCTGCTGCCGCTGATTTCCTGTCAGAGAGAGCGGGCAGTACAGGCCGAGGTCCCGGTGGTGATCACTCCACGGCCCACCCCTGCGCCGACGGCGACACCGGAGCCCACGCCAACTCCAACGCCAACGCCCGAGCCGACCCCGGAAACCACCCCCGAACCGGAGCCCGATCCGAATGCACCGGCTGCCGAGGCGACCCACGCCGGTTTGTACCGCGCCGGCGACATGACGGCGCTGTTTGAAAAGAAGAGCCGGGAACGCATCGCGCCGGCCAGCCTGACCAAGGTGGTCACCGCCTGCACGGCGCTGAAGTATTGCTCGCCCGACGAGGTGTTCACGGTGGGGACAGAACTGGAACTGGTGGAGGAACACTCCAGCCTGTGCCTGATCCGGCCCGGACATCGGTTGACCCTGTATCAGCTGATCATGGGTATGTTCCTGCCCTCGGGCAACGACGCGGCCTATACCGTGGCGGTCAACGTCGGCCGCCGTGTGGCCGGCAACGAGGGCCTGAATGACCGGGCCGCCGCCGATTATTTCTGCGGCCTGATGAATGACTTTGCGGCCGAGATCGGCGCCGTGGACAGCCACTTTGTCACCCCCGAGGGCTGGGACAACGAGGATACTTACAGTACGGTGTACGATCTGGCTCTTTTCGCGGCCTACGCCATGGAAATCGAGGAAATTCGTGAAATCGCCGCTATATACGAAAAAAAGGTGTTCTTCGTTTCGGGTGAGAACATCACGTGGAAGAATTTCAATTCTCTGGTCAACCCGTGGAGCACATGGTACTGCGAGCAGGCGGTGGGCCTGAAAACCGGCTCCACTGAGAACGCCGGAAAGTGTCTGCTTTCTGCCGTGGAGGGGGAGGACGGCCTCTATATTGCCGTGGTCATGGGCTGTCAGGAGGACGGCGACCGCTACCGCGCCACATGGGATTTGATCCATATGCTGGATGAATAAAACATTTCGGAAAAGACAATCACCCTTCGCCAAATGTGACGGCGAAGGGTGATTGTTGTTAAATCACAAAAGCTGGATGAATCGAAGTTATTTGTTTATAATCGGGGAAACGACCGGGTTTCCGTTTCTATCCAATAATGGTGTCATTCCGCCGGCACTTCCGCAGGCGTGAAATATATAGTTCACACCGGTTTCTTTGTCGACCCAAATTTCTGTGACATTGATACTGCCTTGGGAATAGGTTTTCTCAAACCGGTCATTCTTGGCCATTGTTGGTCACCTCTGTTTTGTGTTTCGCGGAAATTACTTCTTTTCTGCGGCCGTCTTGGTCTTGGGCTCCACCGTGTCAAACACGCTCTTGGCGCTGGCGCACAGACCGGCCAGACCCTGAATTTCGCTGGGGATGATGATCTTGGTGGCCTTGCCGTCGGCTACGGTCTGGAAGGCTTCCAGCGCCTTGATCTTGATAACGCCCTCGCCGGGGTCGGCTTGGTTGATCAGCTTGATGGCGTCGGCGGTAGCCTGCTGTACCTTCAGGATGGCCTCGGCCTCGGCTTCGGCCTTCAGGATGGCGGCCTGCTTGGCGCCTTCGGCTTCCAGAATGGCGGCCTGCTTGGAGGCGTCGGCCTGCAGGATCTTGGCCTGCTTTTCACCCTCGGCCACCAGGATCTGGCTGGCCTTCTGGCCCTCGGCCTGCAGAATGGACTCGCGGCGTTCACGCTCGGCCTTCATTTGCTTTTCCATGGCATCCTGAATCTCACGGGGAGGAATGATGTTCTTCAGCTCCACACGGTTGACCTTGATGCCCCAGGGGTCGGTGGCCTCGTCCAGAATGGCACGCATCTTGGTGTTGATGTGGTCACGGCTGGTCAGGGATTCGTCCAGCTCCAAATCGCCGATGATGTTGCGCAGGGTGGTGGCGGTCAGGTTTTCGATGGCGCTCATGGGGTTTTCCACGCCGTAGGCGTACAGCTTTGGGTCGGTGATCTGGAAGTAGACCACCGTGTCGATCTGCATGGTGACATTGTCCTTGGTGATGACCGGCTGGGGTGCAAAGTCGACCACCTGCTCCTTCAGGGAGACGGTCTTTGCCACGCGCTCAATGAAGGGGATCTTCAGGTGCAGGCCCACGCCCCAAACGGTGCGGAAGGCGCCCAGACGCTCAATGACCGAGGCTTTGGACTGCTGCACCACCCGGATGTTGGCGGCCAGAATGGCCATTACGATGACGACGATGGCGACGATGATAATGACACTGATGAGATTGCTTGCAGGCATAGTTATCCTCCTTTATTTTACGGTTTCGGTTACAGGTTCCACATAAACTTTGACGCCCTCAATGCGCAGAACACGCACCAGTGTGCCGGCGGGGATGGGGGTGTCGTCTTCACTGCGTGCGCTCCAGACCATGCCGCCGATGCGCACGGCGCCGGTGGCCTGCAGGTTGTTGATGTCCTCGGTGACCACAGCCTCCGAACCGATGTTGCGGTCGGCGTTGGTGGGCTCCACCTTGTTGTTGAGATACTTGTGCGCCAGCGGGCGAATGGCCAGCAGGCACAGGGCGCTGATCACGATAAACAGTGCGATCTGCAGCCAGAGCGGGCCGCCTATCAGGGCGCAGATCAGCGCGGCCAGCGAACCGGCAGCAAACCAGATTGAGGTCAGGCCCACCGTGACCCCTTCGCCGATCATAAAGACGATCAGCAATCCGGTCCAGATCAGTTTCATAACCAATTGATCCGACTCTCCTTTCATCATCATTGTGGCGCACAGAACGAGCAGGACGATCAGGATCAAAGCCACACCGCAGAAAAACAGCTGTTGATTCTGGGGGGACAGGTTGGTGAAGAAATTCCCCAGCGCCTTTTTCAGCTTCTGGTTTTCCAGTGGCTGATTTTTGGAGGCTGTTTTCTCCGGCGCCTGTGCCGTCTGCTGCGCGGTGGGAACCTCGTCCTGAAACAGTTCGCTCATGGTGACGCCATAGGTGTTGCAGATGTATATGATTTTTTCGATTTCGGGATACCCGCGGGAGGACTCCCATTTGGAGACCGCCTGACGGGAGACCTTCAGCTGCTGGGCAAATTCCTCCTGCGTCAGATTGCTGCCGCGGCGCAGAGCCTGCAGCCGTTCACCAAAAGACATGGGAGATCCCCTCCTTCTTTCGTCTTAAGAATATCCGGTTTCGCCCAATTTGTCTACCAACCTGAATTTGCATGGGGCAAAAAATGGGCGCAACTTTAAGTTTCCTTTGCGATTGACTACAGTATATCATATTTCGGCGAAAAAGACATTACATATTGGAAACAAAATTGCGGGAAATGGATTGCAAAGGGGGCTTCTTCTTTGGTATACTAAATAGGTTATATAGGTTATAAGGGGCAGTATGCCCTGCAAAAAGAAACTTTTTAGATGGAGAAGTTCCATGGAACATAATTTGCGATTTGCGGTGCCCACCCTGTTCGGGCTGGAGGGCCTGTGTGCCGACGAGATGCGCCGTCTGGGTTTGAACAATGTGCAGGCCGAAAACGGCCGTGTGTTTTGCGAGGGAACCCTTGCTGACATTCCGCGCCTGAATCTGAACCTGCGTACCGGCGAGCGTGTGCTTATCGTGCTGGGGCAGTTTTCGGCCCCTACCTTTGATGCCCTGTTCGAGGGCACCAAGGCGCTGCCCTGGGAGCAGTTCATCCCCCGCGAGGGCGCCTTCCCGGTCAAGGGACACTGCCTGAATTCCGCCCTGCACGCCGTGCCCTCCTGTCAGGCCATGGTGAAAAAAGCGGTGGCCACCCGTCTGGGCAGCAAATACGGCATGGACAAGCTGCCCGAGACCGGCGCTTTGTACCAGATCCAGTTTTCCATTATGAAGGACGTGGCCACCCTGATGCTGGACACCTCGGGACCCGGTCTGTACAAGCGCGGTTACCGTGCCCGGGGTGTGGAGGCTCCTCTGCGTGAGACGCTGGCAGCCGCCATGGTCCTGCTGTCCCGGTATCGCGGCCGTGCCCCCTTCTGCGACCCCTTCTGTGGCAGCGGCACCATCGCCATTGAAGCGGCTCTGATCGCAAAAAACCGCGCGCCAGGCCTGAACCGTTCCTTCTCGGCCCAAAAGTGGCGCGGCGTGGACAGCAAGCTGTGGCTGAATGCCGCCGACGAGGCTATGGATAAGGAATTTGACGGCGACTACGAGATATGGGGCGGCGACATCAATCCGGAGGCGGTGGAGCTGGCCCGGCACAACGCGGCGCTGGCAGAAGTGGATGACGTGGTCAAATTCGAGGTTGCCGACGCCACCCGGTTCCACTGGGGCGGTCTGCATGGGCGCATCGTGACCAATCCGCCCTACGGTGAGCGCCTGATGGAGCGCAAAGAGGCCGAGGATCTGTATCGCGCCTTTGGCAAGGCATGGAACAAGTTCCCGGACAGCTGGCAGCTGTATCTGCTGTCCTCCCACACCGAATTTGAACGCACCTTTGGCCGCGAGGCCGACAAAAAGCGTAAGCTTTACAACGGTATGATCAAGTGTGACTTGTTTATGTACAATCAGAAGGTGAGAAAATGAGACGCTTTTTCAATCGCGCAACGGCTTTTGTTTTGCTGCTGGCGCTGCTGACGGGGTTGCTGCCCGCCGCGCTGGCGCAGGAGGCCGGGGCGGAAGAGAATACACAGGCAGTCCCGGAGGCGGAGTTCCTGACTGCCGCGCCCGACGCGGCGGAAGAAGCCGGGGAACCTGCGGAAGAGCAGCCGGAAGAAGTGCCGGAAGAAGAGCCGGTCCTGACCCCGGTGGGGTCCTTCAGCGAGGGTATGATCCGCGTGACCGACGGTACTTATTGGGGTTATGCGTCGGTCAGCGGCACGGTTTTGATCCCTGCGCAGTTTGAAGCCGCGGAGGATTTTGAGCTGGGTGTGGCCAAGGTGACCCTGAACGGCAAGGTGGGATTGCTGCACTGGAGCGGAGAGTTTCTGTTCGTGCCGGCCTACGATGAGCTGATCGAGATCGGATACGGTCTGTATCTGGGCCGCCGCACGCAGAGATGGGATCTGATGAGTACTGCGAAGGTGAACGGTGGGGATCATTATCTGTACTACGATTTGATGGATGCTCGTGTTACGGAAGGGGTAAACGGGCAGCTGATCCTTCAGGAGCAGAACGGGAAGACCACGCGCGTCCTTTTGCGTAATCTGCCGCAATGGCTGGAAAGCAAGAAGGTCAGCGGCTGGCAGTTTCCGCTGTACACGAGCGGGCGGGCCAGCTTTGTTGATGTGACCGGAACGGACTGGTATGACCGATGGGTCAATCTGGCATACAGTACGGGCATGATGGAGGGTACCGGCAACGGGAAATTTGAGCCGCAGCGGGAACTGACCGTGGCGGAGACCCTGCGGTTGGCGGCCTGTCTGGAGAGCCGGGCCATTCAGGACGATTTCCATCTGCAAAGTGTCAGCGGAACCTACTGGTACAGTTCCTCGGTGACATACTGTGAGACGGTTGGCATCATCGCTTATGGTGAATATGATAAGGATGACGTTAACCGCCCTGTTACCCGGGCGGAGATGGCACGGATCTTCAGCAGGACCACCGCCGTGCGCAGCATGGAAAATATCAATGATCCGGAGCGGGTACGCAGCTCGGTTCCCGATGTGAAGCAGGGGGACTACGCGGCTGAGGCGATTTACGGCCTGTTTGCAAAGGGTGTTTTCACCGGAAAGGACAGCATTTGTTCCTTCCATCCGGAAGAATATCTGACCCGCGCTGAGGCGGCAACCATGATCGCTCGCATCACGCGGTCGGAGCATCGCATTAAACTTTGGTAACGAAAGAGAAAAAGAAAGGGTGCAAACTCCCTTGAAGCATTTATTTATTGTAAATCCGCTGGCAGGCAAAAAAAGAACCCTTGACGAGTTTTGCAAGGAGATCCATCGCGTTTTTGCGGATCGGGAACATGAGATCGTATTTACCGAATACGAAGGTCATGCCGAAGAACTGACCCGGGCGGCAGCCGAAAGCGGTCAGTCGGTTCGCGTTTACGCCTGCGGCGGCGACGGCACCCTGAACGAAGTAGTGTGCGGCGCGGCCGGATATGACAACGCGGCCGTGACCAACGTACCCCGCGGCACCGGAAACGACTTTTTGAAGATCTTCGGGAAAAACGCCCGGGAAGCCTTTTCCGATCTGGCTGCGCTGGCAGATGGTCCTCAGACTGCCTTTGACCTGATCGACTGCAACGGTAGAGTGGGCATCAACATCGTCTGTGCCGGTGTGGACGCACGGGTGGCCTCGGATGTACATAAATATAAGAGACTGCCTTTGGTGGGCGGCATCGGGGCGTACATTCTGGCTCTGGTGGAAAACGTTCTGTTCAAGGACATCTGCCGCCCCACGACGGTGCATGTGGAAGGGGAGACCTTGTCCGGCGAGACCGCCCTGGTCTGCGTGTGCAGCGGCCGCTACTACGGCGGCGGCTTCATGCCGGTGGGCGAGGCCATGCCCGACGACGGCGTGCTGGATATTCTCGTGGTGGGGAAAGTGAATCTGCTGACCTTTGCCCGTCTGGTGGGCAAATATGCCACGGGGCAGTACCGCAAGTTCCCCAAGCTCATCCGCCACTTCCACGGACAGGAAGTTCATATTACCTCCCCGCAGGAGATCGTCACCGTGGTGGACGGTGAGGTCATGCGGGCAGGGGAGTTCTGCATTCGTCTGTCGGAGAAAAAGATCAATTTCTTCTATCCTTCGACAGTAAGCTACACCTTGTCGGATGAGGTTATCGCTTCATTTGTGAACGCCACGTGAACTTTTTGAAAATCAACCCCACTTTTTTCAAAAAAGGGGTTGATTTTTTGTGCAGGAACAGGTATTATCTAATTCGGGTTAGCACTCGAGGAAAAAGAGTGCTAACCATTGAATATGTTTAGTACCAATCACATATATAAGGAGGAAACCATTATGAACCTGAAGCCTTTGTTTGACCGCGTCGTCATCAAGATGGCCGAAGCCGAAGAAACCACCAAGAGCGGTCTGATCCTGACCGGCTCCGCTAAGGAGAAGCCCGAAGTTGCCGAAGTTATCGCTGTCGGCCCCGGCGGCCTGGTGGACGGCAAGGAAGTCGTCATGACCGTGAAGCCCGGTGACAAGGTCATCTGCAGCAAGTACGCAGGCACCGCTGTCAAGTTTGACAACGCAGAGGTCACCATCGTCCGCCAGTCCGACATTCTGGCAATTGTTGAGTAATTATTTGG
>JAZOBG010000050.1:0-10995 GCA_045595865.1 Oscillospiraceae bacterium | reverse complement strand
CGAGATCGGCGCCAAGCTGCCCAAGGGCGCTTTGCTGGTGGGCTCCCCCGGTACCGGTAAGACCCTGCTGGCCAAGGCCGTGGCCGGTGAGGCCGGCGTGCCATTCTTCTCCATCAGCGGCTCCGATTTTGTGGAAATGTTCGTGGGCGTGGGTGCATCCCGTGTCCGTGACCTGTTTAAAGAGGCCGCCAAGATGGCCCCCTGTATCATCTTCATCGATGAGATCGACACCATCGGCAAATCCCGCGACGCCTCCCGCTTCGGCGGAAATGACGAGCGCGAGCAGACCCTCAACCAGCTTCTGGCCGAGTTGGACGGCTTTGACCCCACCAAGGGTGTTATCGTTCTGGCTGCCACCAACCGCCCCGAGGTGCTGGACAAGGCTCTGCTGCGTCCCGGACGTTTCGACCGCCGCATTACGGTGGATCGTCCCAATCTGGCAGGCCGTCTGGCCACCCTGCAGGTCCACACCCGCAACATCCGTCTGTCCGAGGACGTCAACCTGAAGAAGATCGCCCAGGCCACCGCCGGCTGCGTGGGCGCCGATCTGGCCAATCTGGTCAACGAGGCTGCGCTGCGCGCCGTCCGTCACGGGCGCAAGGCGGTCAATCAGAACGACCTGCTCATGGCCTTTGAAACTGTCATTGCCGGTGCCGAAAAGAAGGGCACCGTGCTGACCGAAAAGGAAAAGCGCATGATCGCCTACCACGAGGTGGGTCACGCACTGGTTGCATCCAAGCAGAAGGACAACGCCATGCCGGTGTCCAAGATCACCATCGTGCCCCATACGCAGGGTGCGCTGGGTTACACTCTCCATCTGCCCGAGGAAGAAAAGTTCCTGATGACCGAGGAAGATCTGCTGGCCGAGATCCGCACCCTGCTGGCCGGTCGTGCCGCCGAGGAAGTGGTGTTCAATGCCAAGTCCTCCGGTGCCGCCAACGACATCGAGCGGGCCACCGAGATCGCCCGCAAGATGGTTGCCATGTTCGGCATGAGTGAAAAGTACGGCATGATGGGTCTGGCCTCGGTTCGCAGCCAGTATCTGGACGGCGGCTACGGCATGGACTGCGCCCAGGAGACCTTTGCCGGTGTGGACGGGGAGATCCGTGCCATTATCGACCGCTGTCATGCCGATGCCATTGAGATCCTGAACGTAAACCGCGAAATGCTGGACAAGATCGCCGACTACCTGCTGGAGAAGGAGACCATCACCGGCCAGGAGATGATGTGCATCATCGAGGGCAAGGACCCCGCATTGGCCGATTATTACGGTGCTGATGAGGAGAAACGCAAAGAGATGCTGAGAAACGGCACCGTGGAGCCTCCGGCCCGCAGCGTCCGCATGGTCAGCGAGCCCGTCGTAGCACCTCCGGTGACCGGGGAGGCACCTGACGCAGAAAAGCCTGCTGCAGAGCAGCCCAAGCAGGACGAAGAAAAGCCTGAATAACGATTTATGAGTATTGGGCCTGTTGCAAAATGCATATTTGATCCTAATAACCTGTTAAAAAAGTTGCAGAAAACTGCTCGACTGGCAGTGTTCTGCAACTTTTTGCTTGCATAATTTTCAGGGAATTCTGTTTTGCAACAGGCGCTTTCGTTTTTGTCTGTACATTTATGGAAAATTGCGGTATCATAGGCAGAGTCTGAACGGAAGGGGGGATGATTGTGAGTGCCGTGCAAAAAGGAAATATGACTGCGGGGAATCCACTGAAGATCATCTTGCTGTTTTCCATTCCGCTTTTGATCGGCAACCTATTTCAGCAACTTTACAATGTGGTGGACACCGCCGTGATCGGTCACATTTTGGGTGACGATGCGCTGGCTTCCATCGGAGCCACCACGGCGCTGTATATTCTGGTCATCGACTTTTGCTGCGGCCTGACCAACGGCTTTTCCATCGTCATCTCCCAGCTGTTCGGTGCAGGGGATGAAGAGAGGCTGCGCCGGGCGGTGTCGCTGTCCGTTGTACTGACCTTTGGGTTGTCGGTACTGGTCACAGTGTCCGGTATATTCGGAATTGACCCGCTTTTGCACCTTCTGAACACGCCGGAAGACGTGTTCCCCGGTGCCTCGGAATACCTCCACGTGATTCTGGGCGGTTTTGTGATCACCTTGTTTTATAACCTGCTGGCCGCTCTGCTGCGGGCGGTGGGCAACAGCACGGTGCCGCTGTACGCCCTGATCCTTGCTACCGCGGTCAACATCGTGCTGGACCTTTGGTTCGTGGGCGGACTGGGCATAGGCATCGCCGGGGCCGCCTATGCCACGGTGATCGCGCAGGCGGTTTCGGTGGTGTTTTGCCTTGTTTACATTACAAAAACCAGCGACTTGCTGCGCTTCCGCCTGTCCGGTGTGGTGTTTGATCGCAGTCTGATTGGCCGGTTGCTGGGGACCGGCTTTTCTATGAGTCTGATGCTGGGCGTAGTCTCCATCGGCTCGGTCACCCTGCAAAGCGCCGTCAATTCCTTTGGCGCCCAAACCATTGCGGCGCACACCACCGCCCGCAAGATCGACAGCATATTTATGCTTCCCCAGAGCGCGGTGGGGACGGCTGCGGCCACCTTTGTGGGGCAGAATTACGGAGCAGGTCGGATGGACCGTGTTCGGAAAGGTCTGTTTTATTCCCTGTGCCTCTGCCTTGGATGGGACCTCGTTGCCTGTGCAGCGGCCTACGCCTTCGGCGGGTCTTTGGTGACCCTGCTGACCGGCACCTCGGATGCGCTGATAATGCAGACGGCGGTTCGGTACATCCGCATCAACATTCCCTTTCTGTTTCCGCTGGGTGTGTTCATCATTCTGCGCACCTGCCTGCAGAGCATGAACACCAAGGTGGTTCCCATTCTGGGCAGTGTCATGGAGCTGGTCACCAAAATCGTCGGTGTGGCGCTGGTGGCCCCGGTGTTCGGCTATTTGGGCGTGTGTTTCCTGGAGCCGGTGATCTGGGTCGTGGGAGCGATTATGGTGGCGCTGGATTACCTTCGGGTCAGCCGGAAACGGGTGGCACGATTTGATATGAATAAAGAATTGGCACCGTAACGAAACGAGCGCTTCGGATTGTGATGATCCGGAGCGCTTGTAACTTATACGATCAAAATGCCTTGGAGTACCGATAGGAAATAAAGACAGAGAGGACGACCCATGCGGCGAACAGGAGAATACAGGCAATCAGAACGGCAGAAGCGGGGAGAAACGCTGCGGTCAGAACGATGAACAGGCCGCACACCACGCCGCAGATGCCGCAGAAGCGGTTGCTTTTCTGCCAGACTGTGTCGTTGGACAGTGTCCATTTGGTGCGCAGACCGAACAGCTTGTTGCGGCTGATTTTGGGCATAAAGTTGCCCAGAATAATCAGCACGATTCCAATTGCGATGCCCGCAATACGGCCAATGTCAGCGTTCATGTCAGATGCCGCCAGCGAGGGGTCATACACAATGGATTTGACCATAAAGTAACCGCCCAAGGTAAGGAAAAACAGTTCCATGACAATACCGACAATGTGCAGAACCTTTTTTTCAGACGCAGTTTTTACAAACATGGTCATCAGCAGGAAAAAGCCGCCCATGAATGCCGTAGTGACAGGCCATAGCAGGCTTTCGTACTTGCTGCCCATGCGATCTACTGCGCCGGCAGCGTTGTAATGGGCAGGAATTTGCTCCGGCATGAACAGCATCAGGACAGCGGTGAGGATGACGGACAATATAATCAGGCCGAGAATCCATTTGCGTGCATGTTTCAATGTAAACCCTCCTTCAAATCATTTACCCAGAGCAGAACCTCGTCCAGAACCGAGGCGTTCAATTCATAGTAAATAAATTTGCCCTCCCGCTGATCCCGAATCAGGTCGGCGTCTTTCAGCACGGTCAAGTGCTTGGATACGGCGGGTGCGGACATGGAAAAATGTTCGGAGATCGCGCCGGCCGACAGGCGGCTTTTCTTGAGCATGTTCAGTATTTCTCGCCGGGTGGGGTCTGCCAGAGCTTTCATCGTATTTTGGATACTCAATTCGTCACCGCCTGTTAATTAACTTTTTGGTTAAATATATTATATACTGTGTCGTTCTGAAATGCAACAAAAAACAGGGGCATCTGAAATTTGCTCAGATGCCCCTGCAAGGATTTTATTCCCCTTTTTTGCCCAGCTTGGTTTTGTTGCCGTCCTTGTCCATGATATAGGTGTTATCCAGGTCGGCCATCAGGCTGGCTTTGATGTTGGCCACGTAGCGGCGGCGCAGCTCGGCCTGCTCGGCCTTCTCTGCCTCGGTCAGACCCTCGGTCTTGGATTTGCGGGCCAGTTCGTTGATGCGGGCAATGTCTTCTTTAGTAATATAAATATTATTCTCGCTCATACATATCGCTCCAGTTCTGCCATGATACGTCCTTTTTTGGACTGGCCGGTAATTTGCTTGACGATGCATTTTCCGCTGCCGCGGCAGGTGATGATATCTCCTTCGCCCACCTGTCGGTCGGGCTTGGTGCATTCCACATGGTTCAGGGAAACCCGTCCGGAGGAAATCAATGTGGACGCTTTCGAGCGGGGCAGGGAGAAGGCCGAAGCGGTGACGGCATCCAGCCGCAGGGTGGCAAAGGTGTCACGAATCAGTTTAACGGTTCGCTCCGGCGCAGTCAAGTTCTCCAGAGGGATGTCCACACCGCTGACCGGGTAGCGCCCTACCTTTTCCAGTTGGGAGCGCACGATGCTCGCCGTTTCAGCCAGCAGGATGATCTGGCAGCGGTTTTCCTCCACCAGCAGATCGCCGATTTTTTCTCGTGTCAGGCCCAGACCCATGATGGAACCCAGCCAATCCCGGTGGGACAGTTTGGCTCCGGCACTTGCGGTGAACTGCAGTGCCGCCAGAGGGTGGTCCCCGTTGGGCCAGTCCTCCTCTTCCATCCAATCAGGCAGAAAGACGCAGACGGTGCGCTCAGCGTCGGTGTAGCCCCCCACGAACAGATGACGGGGGTGTCCCGATGCGTTGATCAGATGCTCCACCGCCACGCGTTGGGCGGGGGAGAGAAACTGGGTGTGAGCCGGAACGCTCCGACGCTGGGCCATGTCCAGCTTGTCCAGTGCGCGGGCGAGGAGCAGGCGGGTCTCCTCATCACCGGCGCATTTGTTCAATAGTTCTGTTTTATTCATATGGAAGCCACCGCCTGCTGAGCCTTCCACAGGTCAGCATACTCGCCGCCCTTGTTCAGCAGTTCCTGATGGGTTCCTTCCTCCACAATGCAGTTGTCATCAATGACGATGACGCGGCTTGCGTTGCGGATAGTGGACAGTCGGTGGGCAATGATCAGGGTGGTGCGGCCCTTGGCCAGTTCGTCAAAGGCGGCCTGGATGCGGTGTTCGGTGACGCTGTCCAGCGCCGAGGTGGCCTCGTCCAGAATGAGGACGGGGGGATTTTTCAGGAAGATGCGGGCGATGGAAATGCGCTGTTTTTGGCCGCCGGACAGCATGACGCCGCGCTCGCCCACTTCGGTTTGGAAACCGTCGGGCATGGCCATGATGTCGTTGTAGATCTCGGCCTTTTTGGCGGCTTCGATGACCTCGGCCTCGGTGGCGTCGGGACGACCGTAGAGAATGTTGTCGTACACCGAGCCGGCGAACAGGAAGACGTCCTGCTGGACGATGCCAATGTTTTCGCGCAGGGATTTCTGGGTGACGGTGCGCACATCCCTGCCGTCCACCTGGATGGAGCCGCCGGTCACGTCGTAAAAGCGGGGGATGAGCTGGCACAGGGTGGTTTTGCCGCCGCCCGAGGGGCCGACGACCGCTACCGTCTCACCGGGCTGAATGTGCAGGGAAACATGGGACAAAACGTCGTCCTTTTCCTCGTCGTAGCGGAAGGTCACGTCCTCCACCCGGATGTCCCCCCGGACGTCGGTCAGTTCGGCGGCGTCCTCGGCATCCACGATGTCGGGATCGGTGCGCATCAGTTCCAGACAGCGCTTGAAACCGGCCATGCCCTGGGTGTACTGCTCCACAAAGGCAGACAGCTTGCGCACCGGGGCGATAAAGGTGGACACATACAGGTTGAAGGTGATCAGATCCACATAGTCCATCTTGTCTTTCATGATCCAGAAGCCGCCCAGAGCAATGACCAGCACGGGCATCAGGACCAGAGCGAAATTCAAAACCGAATGATAGGTGGCCATGGCATGATAGTATCCGTTTTTGGAGCCGCGGAACTGCTCGTTGGCCCGGCGGAACTTTTCCGCCTCCTGCGCCTCGTTGGCAAAGGCCTTTGCGGTGCGCATACCGGAAATGGAGGAGCCTACCTCGCCGTTGATGAGGGCCAGCTTCTGCTTGACCGCCATGGAGACACGGCCCAGCCATTTGCGCAAAAAGATGGTGAACACCAGAAAGACGGGGACCACGATAAAGACGGCCAGAGCCAGCTCCCAGCGAATGGTCAGCATGATGACAAAGGCGCCGATCAGGGTGACAAAGGAGATGAACAGGTCTTCGGGGCCGTGGTGAGCCAGCTCGGTGATCTCAAACAGATCGCCGGTGACCCGGCTGATCAGACGGCCGGTTTGGTTTTTGTCGTAGAACCGGAAGGACAGATTCTGCATGTGAGAGAACAGATCCCGGCGAATGTCGGCTTCGATCCGCACGCCCAGCAGATGGCCCCAGTAGGTGACGATGTAATTGAACAGGGAGTGAAGCAGATAGGCACCCACCAGAATCAGGATCACCACGAAAAAGGCGGTGTACTGCTTTTCCGGAAGAAGGTTCTGCAGAGAGTAACGGGACAGGTACGGGAACAGCAGGTCGATGACCGAAATCATCAGCGCGCAGACCATGTCCAGAATAAACAGGCGCATGTGGGGTTTGTAATAGGTCGCAAAGACAGCCAGCGTACTGCTGGTTTTCATTTTTTCACGGGTCATAAGAGCCTCCTTGCGGTGCGGTAGTGTAAATCAAGTTAATTGTTAGTATATCCCCGGACGGCAGATTTTGTCAATGAAAGGGAAAGGACAACGGCGCAGGAAGTTCCCTGCGCCGTTAAAGACAGTTGTTTTTATTCAAACTGGGATGCGTACAGCTTGTGATAGAAGCCGCGCTGTTTCATCAGTTCCTCATGGGTGCCCTGTTCCACCACGTCGCCGTGGTCGACCACCAGAATGGTGTCGGCATGCTGAATGGTGGACAGGCGGTGGGCAATGGTGAAGCAGGTCTTGTCCCGCATCAGGTCGCGCATGGCAGTCTGCACCTGACGCTCGGTTCCGGTGTCCACGTTGGAGGTGGCCTCGTCCAGAATGAGCATACGGGCATCGTACAGCATGGCGCGGGCGATGGTCAGCAGCTGCTTCTGGCCCTTGGAGATGTTGCCGCCGTCCTCGGTGATCACCGTGTTGTAGCCGTCGGGCAGGCGCATGATGAAAGAGTGAATGTGGGCGGCTTTGGCGGCGGCCACCACTTCTTCCATGGTGGCGTTTTCCTTGCCGTAGGCAATGTTGTCGAAAATGGTTCCTTTGAATACCCAGGTGTCCTGAAGCACCATGGCGTAAGCACCGCGCAGACTGGAGCGGGTGTAGTCCCGGATCTCACCGTCGTCCACCAAGATCCGACCGCTGTTGATATCATAGAACCGCATCAACAGGTTGATGATGGTGGTTTTGCCGGCGCCGGTGGGGCCGACGATGGCGATCAGTTTACCCGGTTGGGCGTCAAGACTCAGGTCGTGGAGGACGATTTTATCGGGGAGGTAGCCGAAATTGACATGCTGCAGTTCCACATGGCCTTCCACGTTGTCCAGAACTCTGGCATTCTCTGCATCGGCCGGTTCCTCTTCCTCGTCCAGCAGCTTGAACACACGCTCGGCGGCGGCCAGAGCAGAGAACAGCTCGTTGATGATGTTGGCAATTTCGTTGATGGGGCCGGAGAACTTTCTGGAATAGAGAACGAAGGAGGAGATCTGGCCCAGATTGACGGTGCCGAACATATACAGGGTGGCACCCAGCATGGCGATCAGGGCCAGACCAATGTTGTTGATGCAGCCCATGGTGGCGCCCATGGTCATGCCCCAGTAATCCGCGTCGTTATACGCTTCGGCGGCATTGTAGTTGACCTTGTCAAAATTCTCGCAGACCTTTTCTTCGTAGGCGTAAGCCTGAATGGTTTTTTGCCCGCTGAGCATCTCTTCGGCAAAGCCGTTCATGATGCCGTAGTTTTTCGAACGCTTGGCAAAGCGGGGCCGGGTTTTTTTGCGCATCCACATGGTGTATCCGATGGAAAGAGGAATCGTAACGAGGGCTACGACGGAAAGAATCGGAGAAATGGACAGCATCATAAGCAACGATCCGACCACGGTAACGAGACTGGTCAGAATGGACACGACGTCGGTGGCCAGACAGGTGCTGACCACATCAATGTCGTAGGAGACGCGGCTGATAATATCACCGGCCTGATTGCGGTCAAAATATCCCACGGGAAGGCGCATGAGCTTGTTGAATACATCTCTTCGCATGTTGCGGCCCACCCATTTACTGACGTTGACCATGATCGCATTGATCAGAACGGTCAGAAGGGAGGAACCCAGATAGAAGATCAGCATACGTTTGACGTAATAGTAGACGTTTTCGAAATTGACCTTGCCGGGGCCTGCAGCAGCCTCGTTGATCGCGCTGCCTGCCAAACTGGGGCCAAGCAGTGCAAGGATATTGCTGAGAATGCTCAAAGCGATGACGAGAAGCAGGATCCATTTATAATCGGCAATATAGGAAAGAACGCGAAGCAGGGAGCCTTTGGTGTCTTTCGGTTTTTTGGCAGCGGTGCTGTTCCATGCCATGGTTACTCCTCCTCTCCCATCTGCGTTTTGTAAATGTCCAGATATTGCGGACAGGTACGCAAAAGCTCCTCATGGGTGCCCTGACCGATGACGCGGCCTTCATCCATGACCAAAATGTGGTCCAGATTCATGATGGAGCTGACGCGCTGCGCCACAACGATGGAGGTGGTGTGGCTGTAATGCTCCTGAATGGCCTTTCGCAGGGCTGCATCGGTTTTGTAGTCCAGAGCGCTGGAGGAATCGTCCAGAATCAGGATGTCGGGATTGCCGGCCAGTGCGCGGGATATGAGAATACGCTGGCGCTGACCGCCGCTGAGGTTGGAACCGTGGATGGTTGCCCGGTGCTGATACTGGTCGTCGTAGGCTTCCACAAACTCGGCGGCACAGGCATCCTTGGCAGCGGCGCGCATGACTTCCTCTTCGACCTCGCGGCCAAAGGAAATGTTTTCAGCCAGCGTGTCGGCGAAAATCACATCGTTCTGGAAGACTACGCCGAATTTGCGGTGCAGGTCATCCTTGTCGTAAGTACGAACGTCCTTGCCGTCTACAAAAATGTGGCCGCAGGTGGAGTCGTAGAAACGCATGAGCAAGTTGATGATGGTGGTTTTGCCGCAGCCGGTGGGGCCAATGATGCCCAGCGAACCGCCTTTTTTCATGGCAAAACTGATGTTTTCCAGGCTCATTTGCCGCTCTTCTCCGGCAAAGTTGGCGTTTTCGTCCTTGCTGTCCCGGCCGTAGTGGAAGGATACGTTGTCAAACAGAATGTAAGCATCGCTGGAGGTTTGGGCAGCCAGCTCTTCCGGCAGGGCAGCCAGAGTGTCTGCCTGATTGATCACGTCCGCGATGCGGTTGGCGGAGGCACTGGCCTTGGACATGACCAGGAACACACGGTTTAGGCCCATAATGGCGGTCAAAATCATGTTGAAATAGGTCAGGAACGCCAGAATAACACCGGGGTCGGTAATGCCGTTGTTGACACGCATGGCGCCAACCAGAACCACCAGGACCAGACCGCAGTTCAGAACCAGCGTCATAAGCGGGCCGGGCAAACTCATAATGATGCTTGCTTTGCGTTCCCGGCGGGACATTTCTTCGTTGACACCGGAAAAACGGCGCATTTCATAATCTTCTTTGGAAAGTGCCTTGACGACGCGAATACCGGTAATGTTTTCGCGCATGACACGGGTAATGTCGTCCACGCCCCGCTGTACTTTATCATAGAGAGGAATACCCTTAAAGGACGCAAACGTCACAAGGAAAATGCCAATGGGTGCCAGAATGCACAAAATCAGGCTCAGACCCACATCCATGGTCATGGTGATGATAATGCCGCCCAGCAAAAGCATCGGGGTGCGGATGGCCAGCGTCTGGAATACACGCAGAATGTCCTGCACGTTGTAGGAGTCCACCGTCATGCGGGAAGTCAGGGAAGGCAGACCGATCTCGTCCGTCTGGCTGCCGGACAGGTTGACCGAGTGCCAGAACAGGTCGCGGCGTACTTCGTAAGCGGCCAGAGACGAAACTTTAACGGCGCGCCGATTGCTCTTGACATTGAAAAAGCGGGCGGCAAATGCCATCACAAGCATGATGGCGCCCCACACAAAGATCTTGGTCAAATCCTTCGTGGGAGCAACATTGTCGACCAGATGCTCCAGAACGTATGGAATCATCAGTTCCATAAAAGTCGCGAGCGCCTTCAGGAGCATGGTGCCTGTAATGACCCACTTATATTTTTTTGCGTAGGAAAAAACAAATTTCAAAGTGCAGCCCCTCCTTTGCTGTGCCGGTGCGAAAACCAACGTTTGGTACCTAACAAATGTGCTTAGAGTATAACACGCCCTTTACCGAAAGGCAAGGCGCCGGACAAAAAATTTTTGAGGCAGAAATCAGAACAAAAAACAAAGCGGTGGACATCAGTCCACCGCTTGAGATCGGCAAAAAAGACGTTGCCTTTTTCGGCCGGAGGATCAGATGTACTTGACGCTGCCCTGTTTTACCAGAGGGCGTGCCAGTTCGCTGTCGTAATAGCCGAAGGTCACCATGCCGATGAACTCGCCCTGGCTGTCGGGCAGGAACTGCTTTTTCAGGTTGGGTGCGGCGCCGGCTGCGATGGGAGAGGTCAGCCAGTAGGAGCCGATGCCCTTGCCGTAGGCCTTGAGCAGCATATTCTGGAAGGCGCTGCCGATCTGCTTGACCTCGTCGGC
>JAZOBG010000049.1:0-2803 GCA_045595865.1 Oscillospiraceae bacterium | reverse complement strand
TGGCTCCCGACGGCATCAAGAAGTATTTCTAATATCTACATGTCAAACGCCCTGCCGGCTTCGGCAGGGCGTTTTCTTATCCCTTGGTTTTCAGTCCGGCGATAAACTGCTGTGCCGTGCGGGGGGTGCGGCCGGGATGTCTTGCCTCCCAGCGGATCGCCTGTGCGTGGAGTTCTTCGGGGTCGGTTTCGATCCCTTCCAGTTCAGCTAATCCGTCCACCAGCTTGAGAAATTCCGCCTTGTTCAGGGGCAGATAGGCCACCCGCAGACCGAACCGGTCGGCCAGAGCGGTCTTCTCCTGAACCGTCTCGGAGGCGTCCACCTCGTCCCCCGCCCGGTCGGAGAAGGTCTGGCGCACCAGATTGCGGCGGTTGGAGGTGGCGTAAATGGCTACATTGGCCGGACGGCGCTCCAGACCCCCCTCCAGAATGGTTTTGAGCAGGGAATAGGTCTTGTCGTCCTGATCGAAGGCCAGATCATCAATGAACAGAATGAATTTCTGTCTGCGGCCACGCAGCCGGCGGATCAGAGCCGACATATCGGCCAGACCTTCCTTCTGCAGTTCAATGATGCGCAGATCTTCCAGCCCCTCCACAGTCAGAAGGGATTTTACCGTGGCCGACTTGCCGGTACCGCTGTCACCGTAGAGCAGTACATTATTGACCGTGTGGCCCTCCATCATAGCGCGGGTGTTGGCAATGACCGCCTCCCGCTGCAGTTCGTATCCCAGCAGTTCGTGTTTGGCAGGTGCATCCGGCTTTTCGATGGGAAACAGTTCACCGCCTTCCCACAGGAAGGCACGGTATTTTGCAAACATTCCTGCTCCATATCGTCGGTAGAAATCAGTCAGGGCATCAAAATCCAGAACCCTGCACGGCTCACCGCTCAACGCGAACACCACAGCGGCAAGACACTCCACGTCCCGCCGGGCGGCTGCCTCCAACGCAGCATCGCTGCCGCCGCACTCGGTCAGCAGGGGGTACGGCTCCTCGTCAAAGCGCAGGTGTTCCATCACCCAATCTCCCAGGTCGGTGTGTCCTTCCAGCCGCAGCCGATAAAACAGCTCCGAGCGGCACTCTGCCGCACCCTCACCGTCCTCAGCGCAGAGGGCATCCAGCAGCGCCATCACGCACTGCATAACATCCCGCTGCAGCAGGCCGCGATAGGCCGACAAACCCCGCAGGGAAATCCGCAATGTTTTCCAGTCCAACATGCTCACTCCTTGTTCACGACGCCCCACTCGGGCAAGGGCAGACGCTGCATGGCGCCAAATGTATAGTCCTTCAGACGGGGGTACTTTTTGCTCAGCTCGGCGATCAGTTCCTTGACCTCTTGCCGCTTTGTGGCGCCGTCGGCAGGGCAGGGGTTGTGGATCACGGGCAGATTCTCCCGGGCGGCCACGGTTCGGATCTGGCCCTCACCACAGTAGAGCAGGGGGCGGATCTGGGTGATATCGGTGCGGTCCAGATAGGTCACCGGCTGGAAGCAGGACAAACTGCCCGCGTAAAACAGGTTCATGTAAAAGGTCTCGATGGCGTCGTCGTAGTGATGACCCAGCGCGATCTTTTTGATCCCACGCTCCTGCAGCGCGCCGTGCAGCGCACCCCGGCGCATCTTGGAACACATGGAGCAGGGATTTTTCTCTTTTCTTACATTAAATATAATGTTGTTAATTTCTGTGGGCACCAGCGTGAAGGGAATGCCCTGCGACGCGCACCAATCGGCCACCGGGGTAAAGTCCATACCGGGGATGCCCAGATCCAGCGTAATGGCCTCCACAGTAAAGGGCTTGGGATAAAACTCCCTTAAGCGTACCATGGCAGCCAGAAGGACCATGGAATCCTTACCGCCCGAAACCCCTACGGCCACATGATCTCCCGCCCGAATCATGTCGTAATCTTCGATGCAGCGGCGGGCATAACTGAGAATATGATTCATACACACCTCGAAAAAGAAAAATCGAAAATCAGAATTCGTGAGATTTCAAGAGAAAATCGGAGAATTTCAAAGATTTTCATATTGCAAATTAAAAAAATCAAAAAATCTGTTGACACTTGATTTCCCAAGCATTATAATACATTTCGCTCGCCTTTGTAAAGGCGGGTTTGTCATCGTTTGGTAAAACAAATTCACATAGAAAGCGAGAGAAACACCATGTCCACTTTTATGGCAAACAAGGGCAACATCGTGCGTAAGTGGTACGTCCTGGACGCCGCTGGCAAGCCCCTGGGCAAGACTGCTGCTACCGCTGCTACTCTGCTGCGCGGCAAGCATAAGCCCGAGTTCACTCCCCACGCCGACTGCGGCGACTACGTCATCATCGTCAACGCTGAGAAGGCTGTTCTGACCGGCAAGAAGCTGGATCAGAAGTTCTATCGTCATCACTCCGGTTGGGTCGGCGGTCTGAAGGAAGTCAAGTATCGCACTCTGATGCAGACCAAGCCCGAGCTGGCCATGCAGCTGGCTGTCAAGGGCATGCTGCCCAAGAACACCATCGGCAAGGACTCCATGCCCCGTCTGAAGGTCTATCGCGGCGGCGAGCACGAGCACGCTGCCCAGAAGCCCGAAGCCTGGACCCTGGATTAAGGAGGATCACGAATCATGTACAAGAGCAAGAAGCCTTATCATTACGGCACCGGCCGCCGGAAGTCCTCCGTCGCCCGCGTCCACCTGTTCGAGAACGGCACCGGCGCTATCACCATCAACGGCCGTGACATCGACGATTACTTTGGCCTGGAGACCCTGAAGATGGTCGTCCGCCAGCCCCTGAACACCTCCGGCACCATCGGCAAGGTTGACATCG
>JAZOBG010000048.1:0-20620 GCA_045595865.1 Oscillospiraceae bacterium | reverse complement strand
TACTCGGCGGCGCGGTCGGTGATGGGCAGGATCTTGACCTGCACGGGGTTGAGCCACACGGGGAAGGCGCCGGCAAAGTGCTCGGTGATGACGCCGATGAAGCGCTCGATGGAGCCCAGAACCACGCGGTGGATCATGACGGGGCGGTGCTTCTGGCCGTCTTCGCCCACGTACTCCAGCTCAAAGCGCTCGGCCAGCTGCATATCCAGCTGGATGGTGCCGCACTGCCAGGTGCGTCCCAGAGAGTCGGCCAGATGGAAGTCCAGCTTGGGGCCGTAGAAGGCGCCGTCGCCCTCGTTGATGATATAGGTCTTGCCCATCTCTTCCACGGCGGCCTTCAGGATGTCGGTGGCGTAATCCCAGGTCTCCTTCTCGCCGATGTGGTCCTCGGGCATGGTGGACACTTCGATCTGATAGCTCAGGCCGAAGACCGAGTAAACTTCGTCAAACAGGCGAACAACGCCCTTGATCTCGTCCTTCATCTGATCCCAGGTCATGAAGATGTGGGCGTCGTCCTGGGTGAAGCAGCGCACGCGGAACAGGCCGTGCAGGGCGCCGGACAGCTCGTGACGGTGGACCAGACCCAGCTCGCCCACACGCAGGGGCAGGTCGCGGTAGGAGTGGGGCTCGGCCTGATAGACCAGCATGCCGCCGGGGCAGTTCATGGGCTTGATAGCGAAATCCACGTCGTCAATGACGGTGGTGTACATGTTGTCCTTGTAGTGACCCCAGTGACCGCTGCGCTCCCACAGGGAGCGGTTCATCATCATGGGGGTGGAGCACTCCACGTAGCCGTAGCGCTTATGCACCTCGCGCCAGTAGTCGATCAGGGTGTTGCGCAGGGTCATGCCCTTGGGCAGGAAGAAGGGGAAGCCGGGGCCTTCGTCGCGCAGCATGTACAGGCCCAGTTCCTTGCCCAGACGGCGGTGGTCACGCTTCTTGGCCTCTTCGATCTTGGCCAGATACTCGTCCAGCTCGTCCTTCTTGGGGAAGGCGATGCCGTAGATACGCTGCAGGGTCTCGCGGTTGGAGTCGCCGCGCCAGTAGGCGGCGTTGCAGGCGGTCAGCTTGATGGCGTTGCCCTTGACGCGGCCGGTGGAGTCCAGATGGGGGCCGGCGCACAGGTCGGTGAAGTCGCCCTGCTTGTAGAAGCTGATGGCGGCATCCTCGGGCAGATCGTTGATCAGTTCCACCTTGAAGGGCTCGTCCTTCATCAGCTCCAGAGCCTCGGCGCGGGGCAGTTCGAAGCGCTCCAGCTTGAGCTTCTCCTTGCAGATCTTACGCATCTCGGCCTCCAGCTCCTCCAGCTGAGCCTCAGTAAAGGGCACGGGGGTGTCGAAGTCGTAGTAGAAGCCGTTGTCGATGGCGGGGCCGATGGCCAGCTTGACCTCGGGGTGCAGGCGCTTCATGGCCTGAGCCAGAATGTGAGAGCAGGTGTGCCAATAAGTTTTGCGGTATTCTTCGTTTTCAAAGGTGTACAGGTTTTCTTCGGACATTTTTAATTCCTCCTTGTTTTGTGGGGGAAACAAAAAATGCTTCACCCCTGTGATCCAGGGGTGAAGCATATCTAATACTCCACGGTTCCACCCTGCTTACGGCTTGCGCCGTCGCTTGTGTCCTCTGTAACGGGAGGGCCCGGTCTGCTCCTCGCAGACAGCTCGGGAGTGGTACAGCCGCCGCTTTGTGCAGGACACTTCCACCAAATGTGTCCCTCTCTGGGCACCGCTTTGCGGTTTCTTCTCCGTCAATGCCAATTAACAGGGGTAGTTTATCACCGGGTTTTTGAATTGTCAAGGGGCGAAGGTCAGTAACCCCAGGTTTTCACGAAGGTCTGCCAGCGCCTGCTGCTTTGGCGTAAGGGTCTCATAGTGTGCATACCATTCCCGAAAGCTTTCCTCTGTGTCAGCTACCGCATCGACACGTCGCTTTTCTTCTTTCAAAAAATCTGCGTAAAGTTGGGCTCTTCGCTGACCAGTTCCGCATTCAAATCCGGATTTTCCCGGAAGAAGCCATATATTTTACCGAAGCAATCCGTGTGGACCCACAGCGTCAGTTTAGGGCAATCAGCAAATGCCTGATCTCCGATTTGCGCCACAGAGGAAGGAATATAGAGATCTGTCATGTTTTCACAGTGTTCAAATGCTCCGTGCCCAATTTCCGTGACTCCTTCGGAAAGAGCGATCTGCCGCAGGTTCGAACAGCAGGAGAAGGCAAACTCGCCAATGCATCGGACATCCGCAGGTACTCTGAACTCCGATATGGGAACATCCGGTGGGCAGTAAATCAAAGTACCCGTTTTTGTCTCCAACAGCACACCATCCAACGTCCGAAACCAGGGATTTCTTTCGTCCACAATAATTTCTTTGATGTTGTCTGCCATGAACGCGGCATCTTCGATTTTGGAAACCGTCATGGGAATGTACACGGACTCAAATTCTTCCTGGTCGATTGAGTCATCCAGCAACGCCATCACCTTTATGTCATCCAGATATTCTGGGATACGAAGTTCCGGAATTCTTTCCAGACAGTTGAGAATCGCAGCAGTACCATCGGCTTGTACGCAATACTGAAAACGCCCTGTTTGATCAATCATTCTATTCCCGACAGTCATGGCGGAACCTCCTTCCAAACTTCAAACGCATCACAAGGTTAATCCATTTGTAATGATTGGGAAATCAACGCAGTCTGCCTCGTATGGCGACCGCCGCAGCATCGTGGAGTACATGGAATTTTTCCTCATTGTTACGTTTGTCCAAACGGGAGAAATCATGGATATAACCCACACCGGGCAATGCGTTGAGGCTTTCGTTCAGATACCACCAGTCGTAACACTCCTCCATGCCGAAGCCGTCGGAATCAGGACCTTCGGTGCCGCTCCAGGAGGAAACCTCGACCACACCATCGGAATCCGACCGGCCAATACTGTATTCTCGTTCTGGATCAAAAAACAGGAACCCCATGCCTTTGAGGACATTGCCGTCAAAGCACCCGGACATGGTCTCGTCCATCGTGGAGGGCATCGCTTTTCCGGGATGTTCCTCTACCCAGCGGAGAAACCATGCTTCCGCGGCGGAGTGCCCTTTTTGGAAGGCGCGGTAGCGCCAGAAATTGGCGGCATATTCAAAAAACGGATGTGATCCCAAGTTCAAAAAATAGTTTCCAAAAGTCCACATGGCATCCGCATCACCGCCGGTACAGCGTTTCGCCATCCTTATGAAATCGGCAGACTCCCAATGCCGCTCCTCCGGCATCTCCGCGCGAACCTGCCGCAGGAAGGTAAGGCCTCGCAGATGGAGCAGCTCGTCAATGCGGAAATCTTTTGGCAGCTGGATCTGCAGTTCGCCTGCACTACGGGGAAACGCTCCCATTTCTATCTCAGTGTCTTCTCCCAGAACAGTAATGTATTCCAAAGCTTTGCATCCATGAAAGGCTCCGCTTTCGATTCTTTTCACTGTTTCCGGAATGGTGATCCTTTTGAGTGCACAGTTCATAAATGTCCTGCGTTCAAGAGCTTCCAGCCCATCCGGGAGGATCACTTCCTCCAGATATGGATTATCGATAAAGGCGGCAGGATTGATGCGCTTGATGTCGGCCGGCACTTTGAAAACCTTTTCCTGCGCCGTGCAGGGATAGCAGTACAGAATCGTCTTCGAGCGGTTGTAGGCCGGCTTCTGCAGTCCTGTAAAATGATAGAACGCCCAACCGTCCATCTCCCGGATGCTGTCCGGCAAGGTCAGTTCGGTCAGACTGCTGCAGCCGGTAAATGCGTTTCCGCCGATGGTTTCGAGACCCTCTTCCAAATGAACTGTTTTCAAGTTGACGCAGTCTGCAAAGGCACGGTCTCCGATCCGTTTGACAGTGCCCGGGACGGAAACACTGCGAAGGGCGTTGTTCCTGTCAAAGGCCCATGGTGCGATCTCGGTCGTTCCTTTGGGAATGACCGCACGTCCCAGAATATCCACTTTCGCAGTTTTTGCATTTAATATACTCATCAAGTTCCCCTCCCCAAAACGCTTGTTTCGAATCCGGCTTCACTTGGAAAAGTGATATTGCACTCCGGGAATCGCTTCTCCGGTATTCACAGAAAGCGCAGTAACAGCGAGTCGATCTGCATCCAAGAGCAACTCAACTATATTCCCATCTGCCGGGTGCGCCTCCGGCTTTCCATCGCTTCGCAGCAGTGTGGTGGGACGGATACAGCCGTCGTTTATGTAAATGTTGCTTTTCACCGTGTCGTGCTCCACACAACCACCGGGGCTTTCCATGGACACATGGGTGTGTCCGGAGATGAAGATGATGTGGTTATGGCTGTCTATCATGCTTTGCAGCTTCTCGTCACGGCTTAAGTATGGCTTTGTGTCACTGCGTTTGGGATTATGAGACAACAGAGGCGCATGACACATAACAATATGCCATTGGGCATTGCTGCCGTTCAGATATTGTTCCAGCCATTTCAACTGTGCGCCGTCCGTGAATTTGAAACGCCGCCAGTGGGACACGCAATTCAAGCCAACAATATCGATTTCGCCGATTTGAACTGCCCAGGCACCGCTGTCATCCAGAGTAAATGGATACGGCTGTCGTTCCAAAAGCCATTCCTGCAAGGCAGGATAATCACAGATCCCCTCGCGAATCGCAGGAAGTGGAGCACAAGGATAGTCATGGTTCCCGGCAACGGCAAGGACAGGCTTTTTAGGGAGTAACTCCGAAATACACTGATGCATCAGTTCAAATTGCTCTGGCACACCGTCATTGACCAAATCGCCAGCCAGTAAAACCAGATCTGCGCCGTCGGCCATTTTCAGCGCTTTGCGCACCTGCCATGGTTTTTTGCTCAAATGCAGATCGCTCATTGCGATGATTTTCATCATACAGCTCCTGTTGTTTCGCGCGGAAACATCCGTGTAAAAGTCCCTTTATGTGTGTTGCCGGCATCACGAGAATTTGCCGGCAATATCCTGCAAAAGTGCGGGCATGATCTCTCCGCCTCTTAATAAGCCGTGCTTCGCCTTTACATAGCATAGCTGCCCAAGCTCAGCATCAAATAAATCTCCGCACTCCATTTCGTGCCCTCCGTAATGCCAGATCTTGGCGAGGTTTTCCAGAGTCTCCTTGTACTCTGCGGGCACACGGATCTCGCCGATCAGCGAGTCCTTAAAGTCCCGTACACATCCGGGATCATTCAGACTGCTATGCAGGGTACCGGGAATCGTTACAGAGCGGATCGTGCTTCCGCCGAATGAAAAGTCACCCAGCAATTCCAAATGCTTCGGCAGAACCACGTCCGGCAGGTTGGCGCCGGCAAAGGCGTTGTGCCCCATCGTGCCGATACACTTCAAGGTTTCGGGAAAAGACATTTCCCAGAGAACGGTATAGCGTTCAAACAGCTCGCCCGGGATCACCTTGACTCCTTCCGGAATATGCAGACGCAAAAGAAATTTTCCTTTATCACTACTGCCATTAGGATAATTATACCGATCACAGATAAAGTGTCTCAGCACACCATCGGAATCCAGAAAGAAGGTGCCGCTGGAATTATGGATTTGCTTCCAGGTCTCAAGGGCTTCGTTTCGTCCGTAGAAAATGTCTGCGTATTCCGTTGGCCAGTCCTTTGCCACATCACTCTTTGAATAACGCAGCGCGTGAGCTGCCTGACAAACCCTCTCGGGATTCATTCCTTCCGGAATGGTGACCTTCTCGATTTTGCTGCCGGAGAACACATTTTCACCAAGTTCCGCCTGCATGGGCAGTGTCACATGTGGAAGAGAACACCGTGAGAAAGCACTCTCTCGAATTTTCTCCAAAGATTTAGGAAATGTGAGCTTAGTAATGACGCTAAACCCACGAAAGGCATTGGGGGGCAGAATCCGAACACCTTCCGGAATATGCAGATGCATCAACCTCCTTGATTCCGGCGAATAAGGAAGTTTTAGATTGTTTTTTGCATCACATGCAAAACGCACCAAAGCACCGGCGTCATCAACAAAAAACTGTCCACTTTCATTTTCAATCGTTTTCATGTTGAGGCTCCTTTCATTCAAGCACATATCATTTCGCCACCATTTTAGAAATAAAAATCTCCGTCAGGGCGATTCAACCAAAGACGCTCAGATATGCTAAGCCACTTGCTGTTCGGAAACAGCTCGGCATAGCACCGCAGATGCTTGATCAGTTCCATATCATGCGCACCTTTCACCTTTGGCATTTCCTCCTTGATCAGGGAGCGAACCTGATCCGGCGAAATCAGCGTACCCGCCGCCAGAAGTCTGGCGTTCGGATACTTGAAAAAGCTTTGTGTACGATAATCGTCGGGAACACGTCCCCACTCCATCTCAGGGAGCGGCTCCACAGCGACACGATTTCGCTTCATTTTTTGCAGACAAGACACTCTGCCAAGTTCTTCTCCCTGCCCGTCCCGGAGAATCAACGGCGCAACTGTTCGATTCCAGCCTTTGGCGTGATGGAAATACAATCGTTTTCCGGCAGAGAGCGAGGGTTCCAGTTTCTTTGCATTATCTACCAGGAAAATAACCAGGGTTTTGACCGGTAGACCTTCTGCGGCACAGGCCGCCGCTTTATGGTGCCCGTCCAACAACAGCGCCACACCACCGTTCAAATACAATGCCACCGCACGAGGGAAAGCATCTCCTTCGTCCAGCCGTTGCCTGTAATGCTCCACTTGCTCAGGATTCATCTGCGCGGCCCGCTGACTGGGGGCTAAAAATAAAGGTGCATCCAGCATGTGAGGCTCACCCCAGGCATGTCGAAAATGCAGTTCAGTGGAATACTCCGGGACATCCCAGAAATACTCGCAAAATTCTCCGTGATTCTGTACGGGGAACAAATCAAAATCCGCTACAACGTACAAACCTGAATTCATAAGGCCGACAAATGGTGCCAATATCTCAACAGATTTCTTTAATCCGGCAAATCCTGCGTTCAATCCATCTCGGACGACAAGGCACGCCTCGTGTTTCATCAGACCGTCGCCATAACCGGCGCTCAACCGGGTGCTGCAGGTACCGCAGCCTGGAATGTACGTCTCCACCAGCGGCACGCCATCCAGATACAGGTCATATGACTCTTTTTTCTCAGCGCCATAATCCCGGCATACCAGTTTTTCCAATCCGCCCTTTAACCGCACCAACACGGCATCCCGGCAGAAATGTACTCTGGAATGGACATCTGCCAGATATTCTAACTGCGGCATAGCTTTGTTTCGAATCATGGTTCCCTCCTGTCCACCGACGACCTGCGATCATAAGCTCATATTAAGTTTAATTTTAATACACTCTTAAGCAGAATTCAATTGTTACGCCCATTCAACTGCTCTTTTTTCTTCACTTCATATGAATAATTTGCATGAAATCATCCTGCCATCCTGTATTCTTTATTGCAATGCAGAAAATTCTGCTATATAATTAAGGTGTATTTTTGTACGTACGTACAACCGCATGAAGTTTTTTCAGCGGATAACGGAAAAACGGAGACTGTTCCAGAACAGTCAAATATGGTAGCTGTTTCTCTAACATAATCGTTCCACAAGGAGGCACCGTTACGAAAAATTTAGACAAGTACCGAGGGTGCCTCATTGGCGGTGCGGTCGGAGATGCTCTTGGATATGCAATAGAATTTCTTTCCGATGAAACCATTTTCAAACGGTTTGGAGAGCGTGGAATTACCGAATATGAACTGACCAATGGCATCGCACAGATATCCGACGATACGCAAATGACGTTGTTCACCGCAAACGGCTTGCTGCTTGGTACTACCCGTGGAATGACGCACGGCATCATGGGATCGTATCCGGAATATATTTCCCTTTGCTATAAAGAATGGTTTCGTACACAGACCGAAAAATACCCGCTGTGTGCAGATGTCCGGTATTCCTGGCTGACCAACGTACCGGAGCTATTTGCTCCCCGTGCACCGGGCAACACATGTCTTTCGGCGATCCAGGCATCCCTCTCTGGTGCCACCGGAACGATCCAAGCACCGATCAATGCCAGCAAAGGTTGCGGCGGTGTAATGCGTGTCGCCCCTATCGGTCTGTACTTCAATGACAGTAAAATCGCACACGAAGAGGCGGATCGTATCGGTGCAGAGACCGCTGCACTGACACACGGACACGAATTGGGCTATATCCCTGCAGCCTCATTGGTACATATTATCAACCTGATTTCGCACAGTGACGAAATATCACTGCTTAGCGCGGTCAATGATTGCATCACTGCGGTCAGAAAAATGTTTGTTTCTTCTGCGCATCTTACTGATTTCATTGACATTATGGAAAAAGCGATCCACCTCTCCCGAAAAAATATGGATGATCTTGATGCCATAAGAGAAATCGGTCAGGGCTGGGTCGCTGAAGAAGCGTTGGCAATCGCTGTATACTGCGCCTTAAAATATGAAAACGATTTTGACCGTGCAATCATTGCTGCCGTTAACCACGGTGGCGACAGCGATTCCACGGGTGCCATCACTGGCAACATCCTTGGCGCACACCTCGGTTTGAGCAGGATTCCTCAGAAATATAAGGACAAACTTGAATTGTATGATGTCATTCTGGAAATTGCAGATGATCTGTATCATGACTGCAAAATTACAGAATACGGTGATCATCGGGATGAAGTATGGAAGCAAAAGTATATCTACATGACATATACTCCTGCTCCCGAAAAAAAGACATATATACAACCGCATGAAGTTTTTTCAGCGGATAAAAGGAGGACAAATAATATGGCCGTGCGAGACCAGATCGACCGCATTATAGCGAACAGAAAAGAAAAAAGCGAGGCGCTCCAGAAGCGCAAAATTGCCATGCAGGAAATCAAAAATCTGCTGCGCAATTCCGGCTCCGCTCTGGTTATGAAGACACGGGATATTCAGGACGAACAGCTTCGCGCACAGTACGGTACCATTTTCAGCAGCATCAACACCATGCCTGCTCAGAAAAGGGTGGATCAGCTGATCCGCAAGCTGGACGAGGGCATCAAGCGCTTTGACCGTGATTACATCAGCATTGCCACGGTTGGTAAGGAGGGGCAGGGAAAGAGCCAGTTCCTCCAGTCGGTAGGTGATCTGGACAACAGCATCATTCCTGCCTATGACGGCACCTCCTGCACCGGCGCTACCTCCATCATCTGGAACGACCCAAGCATCAGCCGCGGCGGCGTAAAAACCGTTATCACCTTCCGCCAGCCGCAGGAGCTTCTGGACATCGTTACACCTTATATCAAGGCTATTGATCCCTCCTATCTGGAAGGTTCTCCCCTTCAGTTCGAAGATGTAGGTTATATCAATCTTTCTCAGCTGCGCATCAAGATGATTCAGGGCGATGCCAATCAGGCGACCGCTATGAAGCATCTGACCAACATCGTGGAGCATTTTGATGAATTCCGTGATTTGTTTGGTTCGTCTCCTTTGACGCTGACCGACCCCGAGCTCATCAAGACTTATGTGGCGCAGAACAACGGCAAGAGCATTGATGACCCTGCAGCTGAATTTTACTACAAATATCTGGCTGTTGCCCGTGCGGACATTTACTGTCCTTTCTTTACCGATACCGGCAAGGTGCGTCTGGTGGACACCGTAGGCATCGGAGCTACGCAGTACGGCATTGAAGGCATGATGCTGGACACGGTAGATCGGGAGTGCGATGCTGCTATCGTGGTCACCCGCCCTGACCGCAGCCTGCAGGAAATCGACATTGCTTTGTATAACAGCCTCAGAGAACGGTTTGCCAAGCGCGATACCAGCCAGTGGCTGTTTTACCTGGTGAATCACTTTAAGGGCCGAAATGACAATGTTGTGGGAGCCTTCCATGACGATATCCGCAAGGCAAACTGGGCGGTAGCTGACTGCCGTATCGTGGATGCCAGCGATCAGGCCGCTGTGCGCGACAATTTCGTGATGCCCATGCTGCAGACCCTGCTCAAGAATATGGATTCCATCGACAGCGCCTATCTGAGCGAGATCGATGAGATGGAGCAGGCTGTTCGGGCAGAGATCCGCAAGCTGCTGGACAATATGCCCGCTCTGCAAAGCATCAACACCAATGCGCTTTTGGGCAAAGAAGCTGCCGAAAAGGGCAAGCAGTGTTTCAACCGCATGGCGAACGACTTGAAGAAGGCGGTTCATTACTGGAGCCAGGAAAAGGAAAAGCCCAACACCGCTCTGTGGAACAGCGTTCAGGCCATTCTGAACAATATTGACAACATCATTCCCACTCCCGAAAAGATCAACGCCCTTTCCGAGAGCAGCGGTGCCACCACCGGCGAATCCAACTGGGAAATGGTGCTGCATTATGTGCGCAATACCATTACCGACAAGTTCATCGCCATTGATAATGTGCTGGAAAAGGAAACGCTGGAGTTCAAGAACTCCCTTGTGAAGACGCTTTACCATGAACTGCGTCAGCTTTCCGCCGACGGTGAGCAGGAGGTATCCGAAGAAGACTGCGATATGGTGGAATGGCTCAAGACTATGATGGACGGCATTCTCAGCAGCAACGAACAGTACATTCAGATCCGCAAGGGATTTAACTTCCTGTATCACTTCGAATTCAACACCCGCGCCCAGCTCATTCAGGAAGTGCGTCGGCAGATGTACATCATCAACCCCATTTGTGCCGAATACGCCAAGCCTTCCTATACCTTCCCTGCCATGGATTGCGGCGATGCGATCCACTTCTATCTGACTTCAAGAATGTCTGTGATCGAAGATGAGCTGCGCTATCATCTGGCAAAGCTGTACCGCACCCCGAACCTGGCTTTCTATGCCGCGGCGGAAGAGTTCTATGACCGCTTGGCCTTTGCCAGCGATCTGTCCGGCGACAGCATCGTCAGCATGTCCGATGTCTGGGGCGCATTCTTCCAGGAGTACAGCTCCAAGCTGTGGAAGGAAGATACCGAGCGCTTTGATGTTGTCAACCAGCTGATCGGAAGCTACAACCAGTTGATCGTTTCGCTTGAGGAATTCCTCGGCGAAAATAACGCTTAATTGCAGAAAGGAGAATGCCATATGAAACAGGTAAACATTCTGATGATGGGCGGCAAGCGCTGCGGCAAAACCACCGTGCTGGCCTCTATGTACAGCGAGATCAACAAGGCATTGTCTGGTACTGCTTTGAAGCTGGAAGTGGATGACCAGACCCGTCTGGATCTCGACAATGCGAAACACTCCATTGAACGCAAAATGGACGATTTCAAGAACCCTCTGACCCGTGTTGAGGTGGACGACAACCCGACCAGCGGTCTGAAAACCTATACGTTCCGTCTTGTGGCGGACAACAACAGGATCCCGTTTAAGATCCATGACATTCCCGGCGAATGGCTGACCGACGGACATCAGAATCAGGTAAAGGCATTGGTCAAGGACTGCCAGGTCATTATCATCGCCATCGACACCCCCTATCTGTTCTCCAAAATGACGAGTAAGGGCTACGGCGTTTACCATGAGGAATACAACAAGCCTATGGAAATTGCCAACTTCTTTAAAAACAGCCTTTCCGTGGAAAACATTGAAGACCGGATGATCCTGTTCGTCCCCATCAAGTGTGAGCGGTATTATCATTTGACCAATACCCCCAAGCTGAATATCTATAAGCGCAATTATATGCAGGAAATCATTGATGCCATCGGCTGCGGCTACCGTGATCTGCTGATGTACCTGCGCTCTACTCCCGCGTTGGTAAACAACTGCACGCTGGCCATCACGCCGATCCTTTCTGCTGGCGGCATCGACTTTGTCCGCTTCCGCACCGATGAGGAGACCGGAAAGGTGGTTTCCCTGTATCAGGAGCCGGAATTCCTCCACGAATATGAGGTAGGATACAGTCCCAGATTCTGTGAGCAGCCCATGATCTATGCGCTGATCTACATTCTCCTGCAGGAGGCAAATCAGCCCAAGAAGGGCTTTGGTGCGATGAAGCTGCTGGGCGGCATGAAGCCGGAGCAGATGTTGGCGATCGTTAACACCCTGCGTAAAAAACTCAAGCGCAACACCGGTGCTTACGCAGAGGACGGATTCTACTTCATTCAGAATCCGAAGAACCTGTAAGCATTCCAAGAGGGCATCACAATGGAGATTTATTTCTATTGTTCTTACGAACATTCACGCACGGGTTTCTTCCTGACGCGATTTGAAAACGGGCAGTTGGCAGCTGCGGATTTCAGTTCGCTTCCGCCCGTGGTAGAGGAGTTTTTCTCCTATGACCGTTTTCGCTTTCTGTGGCGAGACCTTTGTCATGAGCTGGAAAAGCCGCTGGACCAGCCGGAAATCATCGGCAGTTTTTGCGGCATCCGCGAAATGAAAGGGATCATGCGTGACGGACGCAGCGGAACGGTAAATATGGCTGTTTACGCAGACGCCCACGAATTGACGCTGATGCGAAGAGTCATACTGAGTATTTTGGGCGATTTCGACACCTTCCGGGGAACGCTGTTTCAATGGCTGTCCGCGGGAGGAGACTGCAGTTATCAGTTGGATGGTGCCGCATTCCGGCGCTGGCTGGAGGAGTGCGGCAGCCGCACCCATTTGCGGCCGGTTTCAAAACAATCTGCCGCCGCGAGTTTGCTTCCGAACTTACAGCGCAATACCACGCCCCGATTGGAGCGGGATCTGCTTCGCCTGGCCGTGTGCATTCGAAGCTGGAAGGAACTGTCTGAGACGATGGGTTCCCGGCTCATGTGGGGCTTAAAACCCCGGTGTGTACTCATGGAGCAGGAGTTTACAAAAGCGTTCAGCGGCAACGGCCCTGTCTGGACGATGGAATAGGAACAATCATTCTCTCAAGCAAGAAGGAGTGGAGCATCTATGCCGTTTGGTTCTTTTTTAGCAGAGGCAAAGGAACCGCGCGAGGTCATAAAAAAAGAGCGGCCGGTCAAGGAGCCGAAAGTAAAAGCGCCGAAACCGGAGCCGGTTGACCCACAGCCGATTTTTGCCGAGCCGTCCGTGGACAGCATCAAGCTGCATATTATGCTCATTGGCCGGAACTTGTCCGTGCTGCAGGAGTTTCTGTGTTCCATGAATGAGAACATGAGCGAGACCCTGCATACAGAGGGGCTTTCTTATTATACCCGCGAATTGGAATCAGTCTCTGACATTGTGGCAAAGAAGAAACGCCTGGAGCAGTTTTTCTGGACATTCAGCCAGAACGACTGGGAATGTGCGCAGGACGAGGTTCACGAAAAGACCTATACCTTTACCGTCAGTCCTTCCGGCAACCAGTCCAAGGCCATCGATCTGATCCTGCACTGTGTCACCCCCCGCTCTGAAACCCGTTCAAGCTGGGATCAAACAGATGCGGTCTGGCTCGTGACGGACGGCCTTTTGATCGATGAGGATCGTGACTGTGACCCGTATCTTCGCTTTGTGCAGGATGCATTGGAGCACATGCCGCAGCAAGGTGCGGATGATCCTCAAAAACCGATTTGCCTGATCCTCTCGCAAATCGAGCGGCTGGGGCATTATCAGACGAGCGGCACGAAAGCGCAGCTGCCCGATCCCTTGAAGCGCCAGCTGCAGAAGCTGTGCGAGGATTGCTTTGCACCCGTCCTGCGTGAAACTGCGAAAGTTGCTTTGTTCCCTGTGCAGGTGTACGGCGGCATGGAATATGTTACCGTCGATTCCAAGGGCGATCCTGTGCAGCGTTTGAGCCAGAATGGTTTCTATCAGTCCTATATTCCGGAAGGATGTCAGTTTCCCGGACTATACACCCTGCAATGTATCGCCGATTCGCGCGGCGTAAGTTTCTTTGCAAATGAACAGGGCGGCGCGCTTGTTCAGAAGATCCGCCGTATTTATGGCGCGAAACTTGGCGACGCAAACTGGAAACCCATGCTATTGCAAAGCGAGGCGAAAGAATGAACCGAAAAACATTTTGTATCAGCGCCACGCTGGGGTCTCTGATCGGTGCAGTCCTGTTTGCAATACTGATCACGCCTCGGAATTTTGATGCTTTGTCTCATGCGGGTGAACGGATCTTTTGGGTCGGCGGATTTTTCCTTGCTGTATTTGCCGGCGGTTTTGCAGGTTTGCATTTGACGCTGCATTTTTCGAAAAAATATAAAATTCAGCGCACCGGACTTTGGCTGCCGGCCTTCTTGCTGGCCTGTGTTTTGCTGTTTGGCATCGGAGCCGGCGGACAGGCGCTGTTTATGTATTCCAAGGAAGAGGTTCTTGTCCCCGCTTCTGCGGATATGGTATTGTTGCTGGATGCCTCCGGAAGCATGGATTCTTCCGGGTATACTCAGCCCCGTACTGATGCGGGCTGTCAGTTCGTAAATAACCTGAGTGACGACAATCGTCTTCAGGCGGTATCCTTTGCCGGCACCGTTTTGGACAGTACCGGCTTGATCAATATGGATACGCAGGGTAAGAATACGCTGACACAGTTCATTCAGGGAATCGATTCTGTCGGCGCCACAGATTTCAATGCTCCTTTGCGGCAGGCGATGCAGACCTTGACTGCGCAAGGCAGAGCGGATTGCGGAAAAGCCGTGATCCTCCTTACCGACGGTGATGGCGATCTGGACAGTGATGTGATCAAGACATATGTTGGCAGCGATGTGAAGGTGTTCACGATCCGCATTTCCTCCGACACATATTTGAGCTTTGACGCCCAGACCTTGGCGGATTTTGCCAAAGATACGGGCGGCTTTGATGTGCAGTTGACGCCTGCCGCTGACGGCACGGTGGATGCCGCGGATATGCTCAAAGCCTTCCAGGATGCGTTCCAGGCCACGGCAGAAACCCGCGTCAACATGAGCAAGGATCTTCTGGTATATGCAGAACAGACTTCGTTCTGGCAGTTCCTTCTCCGTACCGTCGTATTCATCCTGTGTGCGATGTTGATCGGTATCGGCTATTTCGGACAGTTCTCACGGAGACTGCTGGCTGCCAACGGAGTTTGCGGTCTGGTTTCTGCTGTTCTTGTCACGCTGCTCAACGGCAGTTCCTATGGCCTTTGTGTCACCGTGATATGCCTTCTGATGGCAACGGCCTTTGTTTCCTTGGATATGAACGGAGAAGATGTGTACGATGTATAACACGAAACAGAAATGCTGGGTCAGCGCATCGTATGATGAATCCCACCTGATTTGGTGCAGAGAAGCTTTCAACCGGGAAAACCCGACCGCCATGTTCGACCTGGCAGACCATATGCTGGAACGGGCGGAACGCGGAAAGCAGAATGCCGAAGCAGTCTATCTGATGGAGAGTGCCGCAAAGCTGGGATATGAAAAAGCGGCGCTGGCCATGGGCCAGCTGTTTGAGCATGGCTGGGCTGTCCAGCGCAATCTGCGCATGGCGGTGCATTGGTATGAGAAGGCCGCTGTGCTGGGCAGTGCCGAGGCCGCTTCGTTGCTGGCCGCCTTAAAGCGGAAACGCAGAATGAAGCGCCTGCTGGTTGCTTTGGCAGCTCTTGTCCTGATCTGTGCCGTTGTCTGCATTATTGTGCTCCCCAAGTTGTTTGCTCCGGTTGAGGGAGTTGTCGTCCACAGTGACACGCTGCTGATCACGCCCACAACAACAGACGAGTTCCAAACAGCGCTCAATGATCTGATCGTTAAGTATGATGACGAGTTGGTCATCAGCGGTCAGCGAAGCAGCAATCGTTTGATCCTGATGTTTGAAGGCCCCGGTATCGACTTGTCTGATTTCCCCGCGGCCACCGTTATCGCAAATCAGGACAATTATCTGGTCGTCCAATTCCTCACGGAGGAAGACGCCCAGCGGTGCCTGGAGTGGCTGGCAGGAAACGATTCCGTTCTCTTTGCCGAGACGGATGATTACAATCTCAACAGCGACGGTCAATCCGGCGGTGTGCATACCACTTCCGGGGAGCCTTACACCTCTCCTTACAGCGGTGCGGTTTATTACAGTTGGGGCGTTGAGTTCCTCGGACTGGACCAGCTTGCCGGCTGGCTCATGACCCAGCAGACAGATCCCGTTGTGGTTGCGGTGCTGGATACCGGCAGCGAGCCCTGTGCGGAAAATCAGCACAGATATCTGGATGGATATGACATGGCCAACCCCGGCGCACCCGGTTGGACAGACAATGACGGACACGGCACCCATGTAGCCGGCACCGTGATCGACTGCACATGGGATCTCGATGTCTCTGTACTGCCGGTTCGCGTGTTTCTTCCGTCCGGCGGAGCGCCCGACTCGTTTGTGATCGCGGGGCTGCAATATGCCATCCAAAGCGGCGCTGATGTGATCAACATGAGCCTTGGCGGCCGATGTGCCCATAGCGACCCCGGTGTTTCCTGCGGCAGTGCCATCGACTACTATGTGCAGGAGGCAGCTAATCAGAATATCGTTGTGGTCATCGCTGCCGGCAACGGTGACGAGTACGGCAACCCCGAAAACACGAATATCAACTGCCCTGCCCACATGGACAGCGGCATCATTGTTGCCGCCTGCGACCGATATGGGAACCTTGCTTCCTTTTCCAATTATGGTGACGCTGTAGATGTTTGCGCTCCCGGCGTTGAAGTGTGGAGTTATTATCCGGGCGACATGATTGCCGCTCTGGATGGCACCTCTATGGCTGCGCCTCACATTTCCGCCTTGGCTGCCATGCTGAAATTGTATTTGCCCGACCGCTCTGCCGCGCAGATCGAAAAGTACATCACGGAATACTGCGTGGATAAGGGCAACCCGGATTATTATGGCGAAGGCATCCCCTGGGCGGGATATTTTGCGGGAGACTGATCCCGTGATGCAAAAGCAATCTGAAAATTCTATGTGAGTCTTCGGGGAGAAACGCTATGAAAGCAAACGAAAACATCATGGCCCAGCGGCATTGGCACTGCCAGAAATGCGGATACAACAGCTCCATCGGCAGCTATATTTGTGAAAACCCCGGCTGCCGTGCCGATTTGAGCCTGTTCGGTGAGGTCGTAGAGGCCCAAGCCACGCCTGAGAGTCCAAAAAAACAGGAGCCTCAGGAACCCGCTTCGGTCAACACCACGAAATCTTTGTGGGAAGATCCGAAAACGAATCCTTCCGCTACGGTACATACAACGAACACGGATAAAATCGCGGGCAAACAGCGAAAGACGCAGAAAAAGTGGGACAAGAAAAGCCGCAGGGCATCCAAACCCAAGCGCTGGAAAAAGATTTTGCTGTTGATCCTGCTGGTTTTTGTAATCAGTGTCGTCATTCTCTGGCTGATCGGCAGCGGCGTGATCGAAAAGAGCATCGACCTGCCGGCAAACGGAGACATTAGCCAAGGCAGCCATGTGCTTTTGCCCGGAACGGGCGAATACCCCATCTTTGGCAGCTATGGCCGCCGGGAGAATTTTGATTCCATCACTTTCCTGGATGCGGAAAAAGCCCCGGAAGACAGTTGGGATGCCTCTCTGGCACAGGACGGCAGTGTGCGGGCCTGGTACGAATATGACAGTGGCTTTCATCTTTACATTGCGTCCAACGGCGGTGTTTACGCGCCAAAGGACAGCAGTTGGCTGTTCCAGGACTTCGCTGATGTGGAGAGTATCAACTTTAACGGCGCGTTCCATACCGGAAATATGACCAGTATGAATGGCATGTTCAGCGACTGCACCAGCCTGATCGCTCTGGATTTGTCCGGATTCAACACCTCTAACGTTACCAATATGGATGGGGTATTCAGTGACTGTTACTCCCTTACGTCGGTTGATCTCACCGGGCTCGACACCTCCAAAGTTCGAAGCATGTACCAACTCTTCTCTGAGTGCAACGATCTGAAAAAGCTGGATCTATCCGGATTTAACACCTCCGCTGTAACAGATATGAAGATGATGTTCTACCGCTGCATTGCGCTGGAAGAACTGGATATCAGCAGCTTTGACACCGCTGAAGTACGGGATATGTGCCTAATGTTCAGCGACTGCGAGACGCTGGACCGGCTGGATGTGTCCCATTTCAATACGGCCAATGTGGCAGATATGCGGAGTATGTTCTCCAACTGCGAAAAACTGGAGACTCTGGATCTTTCGAACTTCGATACGGCCAAAGCGGCAGATATGTCCGGTATGTTCTATGGCTGTAAAAACCTCTATGAGCTGAATGTCACCAGTTTCGACACCGCACGAGTCACGAATATGCAGGAAATGTTCCACGGGTGCAAAAACCTTTTGAATTTGGATGTAACGAACTTTGATACCTCAAGAGTGACGGACATGAGCACCATGTTCTGCCAGTGTGAAATGCTTTTGGAACTGGACCTGACAAGTTTCAACACCGCCAACGTCACCGACATGACCCGGATGCTTGAGGACGTCAGCCCCGCCTTGGTGCTGCATTACAATCCCAGCACCTTTATTACCGATAACGTGACGAAATACGACGGATTTATGCCGGACAACTTCGATTGGGAAGTCCTTTTCGAGTAAGCGAAGGCAAAAAACTTGATGTTGGGAGAGTAGATCATGATCAGAGAGGCCGAAAAAGCCCAGACCTGCTGGCGCTGCAGAAAATGTGGCTTTACCACGCCGTTAGGACAGGATACCTGCAGCAATCCCAACTGTCGTGCAAATCTTTCTCTCTATGGCGAGCCTTTCACGCCCGGAATGCAGCAGGAACCCGTGCGGGAGGAAAAAAAGGCAGACCCGTCTCAGTACGATAGTAAGCACCAGTCTTCCGCAAGTTTATGGGAAGAAAGTCCTAAGCAGAAGGAGCCGAAAGAGAATATCGGGACGGAATACAAGCAAGTCCAAAAAGTTTCCCACAGTGAAAAGAAGGCGCTCGAAAAACAGCAGGCAAAAGCACGCGCGCAGGAGAAAGCCGCTCAGCGCAGCCTCAATCACCGCGGCCCTGTAAAAGCGTTTTTCCTGTCAGTTTTGATCATTCTTGTCTCGTTGTTTGTCGGCATCATTGTCGGTTATATCCCTGTTTTCTTTTTCTTTGAAGCCGACCTTGGCGGTGCCTATCATTATTACTATCGTGTTTTCCCGTGGTATGCTGCTGCGCCCGGCTTGGCCCTGGTTGCCCTTTCTGTACTTCTCGCCCGCCTCTCATTGCGGGACAAGGAAGACCGAAAATTGATGTATTTTACGGTTGGTCTTTGGCTGATCCCGTTGGTGGTGTCCTCCTGGCGAAGATTCTTCCTTGACGGTGGGGATTCCAGTGAAATGTATTCCGTGTATCTGTTCCTCCTGTTCATTGCCGAACCGGTTCTGGTCGGTTCCACGTTTGCAGGAGTAAAGGGACTGAGCAGAGCCTCTTCCATCTTGCGTTGGATCGGCATCTGTTTGTTGGTTGTTTCGGGTATCCTGGCCGTTATCCTGACAATCAATACATATTTCGCTTCCGTTTTGTAAGGAGGGAGTTTGATGAATCTGCATTTTATGCTCAACGGTTTACTTTCCTTTTTGCTTTATCTGGGCGCACACTTCGCTGTCGCTTTTGTGCTGCGGCGCTGGGGACGAAAGCATTTTGGGGCGAAATAAATATCTTTATAAGATCAGAGACCGGGAGATGCGCCGCATACAAATCGGTGTTAACCAAACCGGCAGCGACCGTTTCTACTCCAATTACATGGCGCAGGATACAAAGGAAAAGCTGCTGGAATATCTGCAAAAAGAGGAAACCAAGGAAAAACTGATCGGGTGTTACAAGCACCTGTCGGACCGCGCGGATGAGGATTAAAACGGTTGGTTGAAAAAACGGATGCGCCGCATAGGCGCATCCGTTTTATACTGTGCAAATTCAATTCTCGTTGAGCCATGCGGCCAGGGCGCGGGTGTCGGCCAAGGCCTTCTCGTCCCGGTCGGCAGGGATGGTGTCGGTGTCGAGACTGGTGACGGTATGTTCCTCGTGGCCCTTGGCGTTGAGCAGCTTGAAGAAGACCCGAATGTGGTGGGCGGCGCCGTGTTCGTTGTGCCGTCCGCCGGCGGTCAGGATGACGCCGGCCTTCTTTTCCCGTTGATGCAGGGGCTGATTCAGAAAATACATGGCGGCGTGCCATGGCTGAAAGCGGCTGAGCAGGTCGAGCATTTTGCCGGGCAGGGTCATAAAGTAGACCGGGGAAGCCACCACTACGTTGTCAAAATCGTCGGACCAGATCAGGTCCATATCGTCCCGGATGACGCACTTGGCGGTTTTCCAGCAGCCGCGGCAGTCCACGCAGGGGGCGATGTTGGAGCGAAAGGCGGAAAGTTCGATCACTTCACCGTCCAGATGTTTTTTCAATTCGTTGATCAAAGCAACCGTGTTGCCCTTGGGACGGGGAGAGCCGTTGATAATCAATGTTTTTCTGCTCATGGGAAAAAACTCCTTGTAACGAAAAAGAAGTTCCGCAAAACCGCCAAAGGCGATTTTGACGGAACTTCCTTAAAAATTAGAATTCTGCATTACCAACCGTGCGGGGGTGCAGCTCCGCCCCGCAAAATATTATTTTGCGGGGAACCCCGAAATGATTTGACTTGCGCGGGCGAAGTGAATCCGCCCTTGCGCCAAGGTTTTGCTACGCAAAACGCTTGAACGCGCTGACGCGCGCCCCATGAATGGGGCCCCGACGTGAAGCAGCCGAAAGACAGTGCACCACCGGAGATATATTCGTGTGAATTAGAATTCTGCATTACCAACCGTGCGGGGATGCAGCTCCACGTCGCGGATGTTGTTGATGCCG
>JAZOBG010000047.1:0-6711 GCA_045595865.1 Oscillospiraceae bacterium | reverse complement strand
ACGATGGCAACCATGATCACCACCGGGATTATCGTCAGGATACGCTTAAAAATATACCGAATCATAATTGAACCTCAACTTTGTCTGTTTAAAGGTAAAAGGGGTCCGCTGCTAAGGTTCGTCATAGCAGCGGAGCCGCTTAGTTTACTCAGTTAAAAAGCTGAGCTAATCAATCAATTACTTGCCGGAGTTGGCCCAGTCGTAGGCCAGAGCACCCAGGTTCAGGCAGTTCTTAGCGCCGGTGGCGTGCAGAGTGTTGCCGATCCAGGAAGCGCAGGCGCCGTAGCCGTCAGCGTAAATCAGGTTCTTCATGTAGGCCTGATCCATGACATACTGCTCGAAAGCGGTGACGGTCTCAGCACTGGTGGTGCTGTTCTGGATAGCAGCCATCAGCTTCTCCTGCAGGACATCGTCCTCAGCAAAGAAGCAGTTGTACTTGTTCTTGGCCTGGTTGACCAGGGAGTCCCACTCAAAGCCGGAGTGGCTGCGGGTGACCAGCTGGCAGACCCCGATGTACAGGTCGAATGCGGTGGGATCCTTCTTGGCACTGTTGAAGGTGCCGCGGTCCAGAGCGCTGATGGTAACGGTGTTGGGGTTACCGGTCAGCTGGCCGACGTCAGCCTGGATGGACAGAGCCAGGTTGTTGGTGGTGTCCTCGTTCTGCAGCAGGATGGTCAGCTCCAGATCGGAAGCCTTCTTGCCGGTCTCCTGCTCCCACTTGGACAGATATTCCTTGGCCTTGGCCATGTCGGTGGGGAAGTAATCACGGGAATCCCAAGCCTTCTGATAGTCAACGAAGGTGGGGTAAGACCATGCCTTGGCGATGGAGCCGTAGCCGTCAACAGCAGCTTCCAGAGCATTCTCGGCGCTGATTGCATAGGCCAGAGCCATACGCAGGTTGTAGCTCGCGGTGGGGCTCTCGCTGGAAACGTTGAAGGCAACGCCCAGACCGGCGTCAGGTGCGGAGAACAGCTTGAACTTGTCGTTGCTGCCGAACAGCTCGACGTCCTCGGTACCGATGGCGCGGGCGATGTCGATCTCGCCGGACTCCAGAGCGATAGCCATGGTGGCGCTGTCAGTGATGCACTCGTAAGTAACCTTGTCGATGTTGGTGAAGTCGAACATGGTGCAGTAGCCGTCCTCAACGGACTTGCTCTCGTTGGCAGCGTTGTTCCAGTAGTTCTCGTTCTTCTCGAACACGGCGGTAGCGCCGGCGACATACTCGGTCAGGATCATGGGGCCGGTGCCGATGGGCTGAGCGACCATGCCGTCGGGAGAAGCCTCGTAGGACTCCTTGGTGACCATGTTGATAGCGTTACAAACGTCATAGAAAGTGCCGACGGTGTCGTGGGTAACCTTCATGTTGAAGGTCAGCTCGTCAACCAGTTCCATGCTCTCAATGATGCGGACCTGAGACAGGGAGCTGACTTCCTTACACTTCTCAAAGGAGTAGATAGCGTCTTCAGCGGTAAAGGGATGGCCGGCGGAGTCCTTGATGCCCTCGCGGATCTTGATCTGATAGGTCAGGTCAGCGATCAGCTCAGCGCTCTCAGCCAGCACGAAGCAGTGCTCCATGGAGTTGGTCTCCAGATTGACCACGTCAACGGTCAGGTTCTGGTAAACCAGAGGAGCCTCGTTCTGACGGGCAATGTTAAAGCCGCCCCAGGGCTCCCAAGTCTTGATGTCAGCAGAGATGCCGACCACGATTTCCTTCACGCCGTCGAAATCGGACTCAACGATCTCGGTATCACCAATAACGGTGTTGGGACCGGTGGTGTCGGTAACGGCGGGATCAGAGGTGTCGGGGGTCTTGGTGTCTTCGGGGGTGTCAGTGTTGTTGCCGCAGGCAACCAGGCTCAGAGCCAGAACGCCAGCCAGCAGCATTGCCAGGATACGCTTTTTCATGTTCGTCTTCCTCCTTAATATTTTTTGCCGACTGTAAAATTATAATTTTTTCTTACAGTTCGGCAGGACCCACAGGTTCAGGTTTCTGAAACATTCAGCTTTGCTTTTCCCTTTCCAGGCAGGTAATACATTATTTATAAATGTATTACAATTATTTTATATTTCTGCACCGGAAAAGTCCAATTAAACATGGTTATGGTGCATAAACAACCGTGCAAAGCCGTCAAAATGCGTAGTTTTTGTATTCTTATAGGGTAATACCTGATTTTTATCCCGCCGCCCACAGGTCAAAGACCTGTGGGCAGCAAGCAGAAAAAAACGGATCAATAAACCAGAGTATGAGTGCCGCCGACGTACTGACCGTTGGGCCAGGGGAAACCGTCACGCTGCACGGGATCCACGGAATCCAGGATCTCCTGAGGCATGATGTTCAGGTCGGGACGGCCGGAAGCGAAGGTGCAGCCGTCGGGCACGGGCAGCTTGTACAGACGGGCAGCGTTGCCGCCGACGATCAGGTTGATCTCGTCCTGAGTGCACAGGTTCAGGTCCTTCAGGCGGTGCACCTGGTGCGTGGACCAGCCCAGCCAGTCAGGCTGATAGCAGGTGGACTTGGACTGAGCCCAGATCCAGTTGTTGCGGTTGTAGCTGAACTTGTTGCTCTCGGACAGGCGGGTGCCGTGAACGACCTGAGGATACCCCAGGTGGCTGCCGGTGTCGCCGCCGCCCCAGATCAGCTTGGCTGCGCCCAGATCTTCTTCGCGCAGAGCGAACTCATAGTACTCAGCCTTCCAGTAACCGGTCTCCAGATAGACGTTCTCGAAACGGGAAGCCATATCGACAGCGCGCTCGATGTCGCTGGGCTTGCTGCCGCCGCCGTGGGCGATGATCAGCTTGAACTTGGGATACTTGGAACAAATGCAGGCCAGCATGGTCAGGGGATCTTCCAGATTGAAGCTGGAGAACTCGTGAGCATAGCAGGGAATGTCGTAGTGGATACAGAACTCAGCGGTAGCGCACCACTCGTTGAAGCGCTCCTGCTTGGAGGGCTGGTCACGGATGCAGCCCAGAGAACCGGGGGAGAACTCGCCGACGCCGACGAAGAATTCCTTGTCGGGGCCGGAGAAGTAGCCGTCCAGCTCCTTGATGGCCTTGTCGATGGTCCACTTTTCCTTGCCGTGCATGGCAGCCAGACGCAGCTCGGTCTCAACAGCGCAGGTACGGAACTTGTCGGGGTGCTTCTTGCAGATGTCAGCATAATGAGAGCTGTGGGTGCCGTTGAAGCTGGGCAGCAGAATGCCCATGTCAACGCCGTATACGTCCATATCGTACAGGGCTTCCTTGGAATTGTCGACCGACTCGACTTCCTGGTTAAAACCGGATACCTTGGAATCCTTTGCGGTGACGTCCTTCTTGCCGCAGTGGATGTGGCCGTCAACTACGAATCTACCGATTTTCATGATGATCTCTCCTTTATCAAATTGGCACAAAAAGAAGATATTGCTCCGTTGCTTTTTGCACCTTTTTACCATCCAATTATCGGATTGCATGGAGCAAAAAGCAAATCAATGATTTTTATTTTTCATCAAAAAAGCTAATAGTGCCGCAGTTTCTTCGCTTTGTATCCTTGATTTGATCCAAAAATCTGGTATGATAGACAGGAAACGAAGTTCGCACACAGGAGGCCCGTCATGGAACTTTATCAATTGGAATACTTCCGTGTCCTATGTAAATACGGCAGTTACACGAATGCATCCCAGGAACTGAACGTCTCTCAGCCCACCATTTCCATGGCGGTCAAGAAGCTGGAAGAGGAATGCGGCGGTGATATCATCGACCGCAAACGCAAGGCCTTCGCTTTGACAAAAAAGGGAGAAACCCTGCTGACCTGGGCTGTCGTGATCCACAATGACGTGGAAAACATGCTGCAGGCCATCGGCGCCTTCTCCACGCGGCAGCGCGAAGTCATTCGCCTTTCCTTTCCTCTGCCTCTTTGCCCGGAACTGATGACCGATGTTATTCCCGCCTTTTCCCAGCACCACAGTGATGTTGCAATGCACATCATCCAGTCCGGCCCCACCGCCATTGCAATGAATCTGATGAACGGCTCGGTTGACCTTGGCATTCTTTGCCGGGATATGCTTACCACGGCGCTGGATTCCCGTCCGTACAAAAATCTGGAATACTGGGCCTGTTTTTCTCCGGACCACCCGCTCAACAACTGCGATGCGATTACACCGGACATGCTGATGGGTGAAACCTTGATCCTGCCAAAGGGCGAAAACTGCCTCTCGCATGCTCTGTATGACTACTTCCAATCTTCGGAACAGACACCAAACATCATTACGGAAGATGTGTTCCCCGATGATATCTGGAAACTGGGACGCCAGGGAAAGGGCGTCGTCTTTGTCCCCAAGCACAAGCACGGAAAGCACTGCGCTCCCCTGTCTCCTCCGCTGTACAGCCGGCTTGTGGTCGCATGGCGCAAGGAGGAAAAACTGACTCAGCAGGAAGGGGAACTCATCGAATACCTCAATCAATCCTACGAAGATACATAAGCATTCACTTTTTTGACGGGCGCTGCTGCGGCAGCGCCCTTTTTTTATCCCTTGCGGCGGATCACGCGCAGCGCAGCCTCGGCGATTGCCGTATCGGTCAGGCCGAAACGCTCCCGCAGATAGCTGACCGGGCCCACCTCGCCGAATTCGTCGTTGACACCGACCATTTCGACCGGTACCGGCTTGTTGCGGATCAGCACTTCACTGACAGCAGAACCCAAGCCGTTGATCACATTATGGTTTTCAGCCGTTACGATAGCGCCGGTGTTTGCAGCGGCCCGAAGAATGGCTTCTTCATCAATGGGTTTCCAGGTAAACATATTGATGATGCCCGCAGAGACACCCTGTTCCGCCAGGATCCTGGCGGCGCCAATGGCCTCGGACACGCAGAAGCCGCTGGCGATGATGGTCACATCGGTACCTTCGGACAGCACAGCCGCCTTGCCCAGCTCAAAGGTGGAACCTTCGTCGTAGACCTTCTTGACGTCCTTGCGGACCAGACGCATATAGATCATGCCTTCGGTCGCCGCGATCTGGGGCAGCAGGTTCTTCAGCATCACAATGTCGGTGGGCTCCACCACCATCATGCCGGGAATACCGCGCATGATACCCATGTCCTCAAAGGGCATGTGAGTACCGCCGTTGTAGGCGGCGGTGATGCCGGGGTCGGAACCGATGACCTTCACATTGGCGTGGTTGTATGCACCGGAAATGAAGATCTGATCGCAGGCGCGCCGGGTACAGAAGGGCGCGAAGGTATGGGCAAAGGGGATCTTGCCCTGCACGGCCAGACCGCAGGCCATACCGATCATATTCGCTTCCTGAATGCCGCAGTCGACGGTGCGGTTGGGGAACTTTGCCCGGAAGGGCTTGGTACCCATGGCACCCATCAGATCCGCATCAAGCAGCACGATCTTCTCATTTTCCTCTGCCAGTTCCAGAAGGGAAGCACAAAACGCATCACGCATATCCATGATGTCTTTGCCGTTTTCCTTGGCTAAATTGATTTTCGTCATGTTCTTCCCTCCTCTCAGATTTTTTCCAGCTCGGCGTAAATTTCAGCCAGAGCCTCTTCCAGCTCTTCCGGCTTGAAGCCGCGGCTGTGGCTTCCGACCTGATTTTCCGATTTGCTCCAGCCTTTGCCCTTGACGGTGTCCAGCACGATCACAGAGGGGGAACCGGTATGGTTTTTCGCATTCTCAATGGCCCGGTTGATCTGGGACACATCGTGTCCGTCCACCTGCTGGCTGTACCAGCCGAAGGCAGCGAACTTGCCTGCGATGTCACCGACGCAGCACACCTCATCGTTGTCGGTGCGGCCGTCGATCTGCAGCTTATTGTAGTCGACCAGCGCGATCAGATTGTCCAGCTTCTTGGATGCGGCAAGCATTGCCATCTCCCAGACCTGACCCTCCTGAATTTCGCCGTCACCGAAGATCACGTAAACCCGATTGGGCTTGCCGTCGATCTTCATGCCCATGGCAACGCCGGCGGCGGTGGATGCGCCCTGCCCCAGACTGCCGGTAGTCATGTCGATGCCGGGGGTGCGGATACGGTCACAGTGGCTGGGCAGATTGGTATGCGGTGTATTCAGAGTCTCCAGCATTTCCATGGGGAAATATCCGCGCAGTGCCAGTGCGGCGTAGAGTGCGGGACCGCAGTGGCCCTTGGACATCACGACCCAGTCGCGCTCTTCCCACGCCGGATTCTTGGGGTCATGCTTCAGCTGGCCTGCATAGAGCACCGCCAACGCATCTGCGATGGACAGCGAGCCGCCCAGATGACCTGCAGGAAGCCTTGCGATCATCTTGACGATTTCTGCCCGGATCTGAACCGCAAGTCGTTTTGCCTCTTTTTCAGCAACTTGATCAAGCATTTTTATAATTCTCCTTGACAAACGGTTTCTTCTGATACAATTCCTGCGCTCCGAAACAAAGGATCGGAGCGCAGGAATTCGGAAAGGTACTTATCAGGTGAACAGGCCGCGCTTGGGCAGTTCGTGGACAGAGACCCAGCCTTCGCTGAGGGGCTCCTTGAAGCAGCCGGCCACTTCCTCTGCAGGACGGGTGGTGAAGCCCTCGATGGGAGCGGTACCGGCAGGATACTTCTCCAGCATCTCGGTGATCATCAGAGTGATGTACTCGCAGATGGCAGCGATGGGGCGCTTGGCCTTGAAAGCGTCGCCGCGGCTGGGATAGCCGACAACACCCTCGGGAGTGCCATAACGCTCGATGACGTTGTGGCCTTCGCC
>JAZOBG010000046.1:0-2197 GCA_045595865.1 Oscillospiraceae bacterium | reverse complement strand
ACAACGATCACCGCGGTCATAACCTTGATTCGCTTGAGCGCGCTGTCGCCCGCTGGGTCCCCGATGCCATAGATTTGGAAGTCGGATCGTAGCCATGTCGTTCTGTGAGCCAAGGAGTTGAACAACTTGCTTTGTCTTCCTTAAGACCGCTTGGCCTCCCGACTTTCCTCTGTCGATGCCAAATCTATGGCATCGGGGACCCAGCGGGCGACAGCGCGCTCAAGCGAATCAAGGTTATGACCGCGGTGATCGTTGTATGCAAAAACGTAGATGCTTGACAGGATTGTCAGTAATAATATGATACCGATTTTTCTCATAACTGCAAAGGTACTAAATAAAAACCTACCATTTTCAACCCCTTAGGGTGGAGTGAGCCACCCGAAAGGGTGGTGTTTAAGACGTTGAAATAGACGAAATTTGCAAAAAAGAAAACCACAAATGGGTGTAACCACTGAAAATAACATCAAACTGACCCGGCGGGAAATGTCCATCCTGCAGGAAGTTGCCATTGGCCGGACCACTCCGCAGATTGCAGAGGACCTGGGTCTGAGTCCGGAAACAGTGAAGTGGTACCGGAAACAGTTGCTGCTGAAGTTTTCGGCGACTACCTCCGCCGAGGTGGTGCGCAAAGCGATTATGAACAATATACTATAAAGTTATGAGAAGAATTTTAGTTTTTATCATTTCTGCGCTGCTAGCGTCCTGCTTTGCCGCAAACGGACAGAACTTGCTGGAACGGCTGGGCCAGCGTGCCAAGAATGCCGTAGAAAACAAACTCGGAGAGAAAGTGGAACAGGGTGTGAACGATGCCCTAGACGGAAAAATCGGCACGAAGAAAAAGAAGGAGAAGGCCGATAAACAGACGGCCGATCCCGTCAGCCAGGACTCTGTCGCCATGCCTGACGCAAAAGTTCCTGCCCAGCCTAAGAAGCAGGTGGAAACCTCCTATGCCAAGACCGACTTTGTGCCCGGCGACGAAATCTTCTTTGAAGATACATTTGAAAATGAGCAGCTGGGAGAATTTCCCTCCCGGTGGGACCTTGTCAGCGGATATGCTGAGGTGGGTTCCATTGAAGGACGCAAAATTATCGCCTTCACCGATGATGGTAGCGGTGCGGTTATGCCTCTGATGAAGGAGCCGCGCACTTTCCTTCCGGATGTGTTCACGCTGGAATACGACGTGTTCCTGGGCGTACCCGGAGATTACGAAGATGAGCGCGAAAGCGGCAGCAATACGCTATCCTTGGTTTTTGGCAACAGTGCAGCTGCAGACGATGAATGTGGAACCATCGCCTTTTGGTACAGGGGAGACGGCTCTTCCACTATCCGTTGGAACATCCTGAAGCCGGATGCCGCCACTTTTCTGAGGGGCGAAAAGCAAATGGGACTCAACGACGGCCTGTCGGATTACAACGGCAAGGACAACCCCTTGAAGCCCGGAGCGTGGAATCATTTTGCCTTCTCCTTCAACAAGAGGGCCTTCAAGGGCTATATAAACGGCCATCGCATCATCAACATCCCGCTGGCACTGGCTCCCCAGTATTTTTGGTTCAGCCACACGGGAAACTATATCTACAGCGGCATCAGTAACGTCCGTCTGGCCCAAGGGGCCGTGCCGCTCTACGACCGCCTGGCCAGCGAAGGCAAGATTATCACTTACGCCATTACCTTCGAAACCGGCAAGGCCGATCTTAAGCCTGAGTCAATGGTGGAAATCAACCGTATCGCCAAGTTGATGCAGGAGAATCCCGGCCTTGAATTCGAGGTTCAGGGCCACTGCGACGCCACGGGCTCCGACAAAGTCAATGACCCTCTTAGTCAGAAGCGGGCCGAAGCCATCGTTGCTGCCCTGGTTGAGGAGGGCATCGCACAGGCCCGCCTGACGGCCGTCGGCAAGGGCTCCCACCAGCCCATCGCCTCCAACAGCACAGACGAAGGCCGCGCCAAGAATCGCAGAGTAGAATTCATCAAGAAATAACATACCATGAAAAAGATAATCATTACCCTTTTTGCCCTGGCGATGATGCTTCCCGTCAAGGCCCAGATGACCCCCGAAGCCGTGATGGGCATGACACCGGATTTGCCCTCCACCGCAGCCCTTCTCAATTACTGGAAAAATAGTAACGACCCGTTTGATAATGAATATCCCAATTCAGACCTCTTGAACGAGTTCATGGAAGCCTGGAATGCTGCCAAT
>JAZOBG010000045.1:0-6653 GCA_045595865.1 Oscillospiraceae bacterium | reverse complement strand
GTCGCCCTCGACGTAGTTCAGGTTCTGATAGCCCTTGGGCTTCTCAACGATGATCTGGCGCTGACCCTTGGCGGTAGTGCCCATGTAAGCGATCTCGCCGTAGCCGCGGGGAGCGGTGGACAGGAAGCCGTCCAGAACCTTCTCGTCATCGAACAGATTCTCGGGAAGATGATGCATATTGACATCAATAATCATGGGAATCAACTCCTTACTCTTTTTTCCTTATGTACATAAGCGGAGAAAGGAAGACCTTCCCGCCCTGTCCAGAATATTATATTTTACTGTTTTTGGTATGTCAACACATTTTGCCCCCTGTTTCCCGCTGATTTTGTTCCAAAAACGGACAGAAAGATGCCCCGCACCGTTGAAATTGGCGCGGGGCAACGGATTTGCTTATACGGGAAGCTTGAACAGGTCGATGGCGTTGCCGCCCAGGATCCGGTCGCGGTCGGCCTGAGGCAGATCCAGTTCCTGCACGAATTTGACACCGTCGGCCATCCAGTTGTAAAAGATGGGGAAGGCCGAGCCGAACAGGATATGGTCGGCGCCGCAGACCTTTACGGCGCACTCCACCTGCTCCTTGCCCCAGGTGGAAATGTGGGTGCCTTCGAAGTAGACATTGTTCTTCAGGTAGTCGCGGTAACGATCGTTGCCGTGGACATCCAGTACACAGGAATCCTTCTTTTTTCGGCCGCCCTGAGTGGGCAGCATGGCATTCTGCATACCGAACCATGCGCCGCCAAACTGGGTGTACACGCACTTCAGGCCGGGCAGCTCGTCAAACATACCGCTGTATACCATACGGGTCACGCAGGTCAACTGGTCCACGAAACGGCCCATTTCCCGGCGCACGTTGGTCCACTCGTAGTAAGGCTGCCAATAGACCGGCAGGGGGGTGTGGTGGACAACCAGAGGGACACCCAGCTTTTCGATGGCTTTCAGGTGGGGGCGGAAAACCTCGTCATCCAGATAGAGCTGGCCGTAATGGCAGGCCATTTGCACCGCCACGCAGCCCAGTTCCTTGACGCAGCGCTCCATTTCGTACAGATTTTCCTTGCCGCCCCAGGGGGGGACGCAGGCAAAAGCGTACAGGCGGCCATTGGACTGTTTGACCATCTCAGCGGTCTGGGTGTTGATTTTTTTGCAGGTATCCAGACGCAGCCACTCCTGCCACACAGGCACCCGGAGCATGGCGATGTCCACGCCGCTGTCGTCCATGGCCTCCAGCTTGGCCTCCAGGGTGTACTCTCCCTCGATGTAGTTCAGGTTGGGGTAACCTTTGGGCTTTTCCAGTACGATCATGCGCTTGCCTTCAGCGTTGACGGTTAGATTGGCCACCTCGCCGTAACCCCGGGGAGCGGTGGACAGAAAGCCGTTTAGCATCTCTTCATCGGTAAACAAGTTGATGGGAAGGTTGTCCATATTGATATCGACGATCATGGGAATTCCTCCTCTTGGTTTTACTTACGAAAATTGTAAATCTTTCCCTGCGGAAAAGCAATGGTATTTTGCGAAATATGCAAGGTTTACGGAATTGGGGTTGTCTTGACAGAGGAATAGGCGGGTGATAGAATCAAAAAGCGGTCAGGTGCCGGACGAAATCCGCTGCCTGATCCTTGTGCAAGGAAAAGGGGGAATCCCATGAAACGGATCTTACGATATATGAAACCGCAGTTGGGCCTTTCGCTGGCCACGGTTGTGGTCAAGTTTATCTCCACCATTGTGCTGCTGTTGATTCCTTTTGTGTTGGAGCATGTGGTGGACGACGTGGTGCCCACAAAAAACCTGTGGGCGGTGCTGGTTTGGGGTGTGGTCATGGTGCTGCTGGCTGTGTGCGAACGCTGGCTGAACCTGAAATCCAGCCGCATGAGTACCCTGGTGGCCCGGGACAGTACCCGCGCTCTGCGTGCCGACCTGTTTGCCAAATCCATGGAACTGTCGGGAGAGCAGGTGGACCGATTCGGACTTCCGTCGCTGACCGCCCGGTTGACTGCCGATGTGTACAACATTCAGAATCTGTATCAGAATCTGCTGACCTTTGCGGTGCGTGCGCCTACGCTGGTGCTGGGCAGTATCCTGCTCAGCCTGATCATGGACGCCGGACTGGCGCTTGTTCTCTGCGTTTTGGCACCCATCATGATCGGCGCGGTGGCCATTGTGTCGGTGAAGGGTATCCCCTTATTTAGCACTGTGCAGAAAAAGAGTGACGAAGCCACCCGTGTCCTGCGTGAGAACATCACCGGCGTGCGCCCGGTGCGCGCTCTGTCCAAGCAGGATCATGAATTGAAGCGCTTTGACAAAGCCAATGAAGATCTGAAGGTCAGTGAGCAGCGGGCGGGGGATATCATGTCCCTGCCCGGCCCCCTGTCCACCCTGTTTCTCAATGTGGGTCTGGTGGGTATTGTATTGCTGGGTGCCTACCGCGTGAATGTGGGCACAACGCTGCCGGGGGCGATTCTGGCCTTTCTGACCTATTTCAATATGATCCTCATGGGTGTTCTGGGTCTGAACCGTGTGTTCATGATTCTGTCCAAGGCAAACGCCTCGGCTGACCGCATTGACGCCGTCCTGCGTCAGAAGGAGACTCTGCCCACGCTGGCGGAAGGGGAAAGCAGTCCCGTGGATGCCCACGTGGTCTTTGACAAGGTGTCCTTTCGTTATGGAGAGGGCGGCGAACTTTGCCTGTCTGATATCTCCTTTGCCGTGAAGAAGGGAGGCAGTCTTGGCATTCTCGGCCCCACGGGCAGCGGTAAAAGTACCATCGTTAACCTGCTTCTGCGCTTTTACGACCCCGTGGAAGGTGTGGTCTGCGTGGACGGGAAAGATGTGCGCACTTACGAAAAGGATGACCTGCGCCGCAAATTCGGCGCGGTGTTCCAGAACGACACCGTCTTTGCCGATACGCTGGGGGAGAATATTTCCTTTGGTCGTGACCTGAGTGAAGAAACCATCCGGCGTGCCGCCGGACACGCCATGGCGGCTGATTTTATCGAAGCCTGTGAACAGGACTACGGCCACACTGTGGCCGCCCACGGCACCGACCTGAGCGGCGGTCAGAAGCAGCGTGTGCTCATTGCCCGCGCACTGGCAGGCAAGCCGGAGATTCTGGTGCTGGACGACAGCTCCAGCGCATTGGATTACCGCACCGATGCCGCTCTGCGAGCCAACCTGGCCGAACACTATGCCGACACCACCGTGATTATGATTGCCCAGCGCATCAGTTCTCTTCAGGACTGTGACGAGATCCTGATGCTGGATGAGGGCAGCGTCCTTGCCCGGGGAACCCATGAAGAATTGCTGCGCAGCTGCCCCCACTATCTGGATATTTATCAGGCCCAGATGGGGAAGGAGGTGGTCTGACCATGGCAATGAACAGACAAACGATCTTAAATAAGCCCCGGAACACCAAAAGCGCCCTGTGTCGGCTGCTGTCCTACATCGCCCGGTACCGTGCCGCGGTCGTCCTGCTGCTGATTCTCTGTTTTGTAGCCAACATTCTGGCCCTGCTGGGTCCCAGCCTGGCCGGAAGCGCCATCCATGAGGCTGAGGCGGGTCTTGGAAAGGTAAATTTTGAGCGAGTTTGGTACTATGCCAAGTGGATGCTGGTATGCTATCTGGCCTCCTCGGCCATGATCATCGGTATCAACATTCTGATGATGCATATCAGCAAGCGGGTGGCCAGGCAGATGCGCTCCGACGCCACAGCAAAAATCATGCGTCTTCCGGTCAGCTTTTTTGACCGCAGCAAGACCGGTGACATTCTCAGCCGCCTCTTTTACGATGTGGATGTGGTATCCACCTGCATCGCCACCAATCTGACCAGTATTCTGACCAACGTGGTCACCATCGTGGGTTCCTTTGTCATGATGCTGGTGATCTCGCCGGTGTTGATCATACCGGTACTGGCGGCCATCCCCGCCTCGGTGTGGTTTACCGCCTATATGCGCAAAAAGACCCAGCCGCGCTACAAGGAACGATCCAAAAAGTACGGCGCCCTGAACGGCGTTGCCGAGGAGCTGCTGACCGGCCAGAAGGCCGTACAGGCCTACGCCTATACCGGCAGGGCCAAAGAGCGGTTTGCCGCCGTCAACGACGATGCGGTGGAGGGTTATTACGACGCGGAATATCAGGGTTGTTCTATTTCTCCTACCATCAACTTTATCAGCAATGTCTCACTGGCGCTTATTGCCATGTTCGGTACCCTGCTGTATCTGTTCGGCTACGTCAGCCTGGCGCAAATCTCCTCTTTTATTTTGTACTCCCGTAAGTTCTCCGGCCCGGTGGATGAGATTTCTTCAGTCATCAATGAGCTGTTCTCTGCACTTGCCGCCGCCGAGCGAGTGTTCCAGCTGCTGGATGAGGAGGAAGAACAGGCTGATTTGCCCAACGCGGTGGAGCTGACCGATGTGAAAGGAGAAGTGGAGCTGGACCATGTCAGCTTCGGCTATGTACCCGGCAAGACGGTGCTTCACGACTTGAGTTTCAAGGTCGAGCCGGGGCAGATGGTGGCCATCGTGGGGGCGACCGGTGCGGGCAAGACCACCATTATCAACCTGCTCCTGCGTTTTTATGACCCTGAAAGCGGCGTCATTCGGCTGGATGGACGGGACATCCGGGAGTACACCCGGGAGAACCTGCGCCGCTCCTACGCTATGGTGCTGCAGGACACATGGGTTTTCAAGGGCACCATTTTTGAGAACATCGCCTACGGCAAGGAAGACGCAACGATGGAAGAGGTTGCGGCGGCGGCAAAGGCGGCCCACATCCACTCCTTCATCATGCAGTTGCCTGAGGGTTACAATACCGTCATTACCGAGGACGGCGGAAATATCTCCAAGGGCCAGAAGCAGCTGCTGACCATCGCCCGCGCCATGCTGTACGACGCCAAGGTACTCATTCTGGACGAGGCTACCTCCAATGTGGATACCGGCACAGAGAGGCTGGTACAGCGGGCCATGCGCGAGCTGATGCGAAACAAGACCTGTTTTGTTATTGCCCATCGCTTGTCCACCATTGAACATGCTGACCGCATTCTGGTGCTGGAAAACGGTGATGTGGCAGAACAGGGTACCCACGAGGAATTGCTGGCCGCCGAAGGACTGTACAAAAAGCTTTACATGTCGCAATTCGCATAAAATTTAGTGATACCCTGATTAAAATGTAAAATAGTCAGGTGCTTGACCGAGAAATGCGTAAATGATAAAATAATTTTGAAGCAGGACGAAGGACAATGCGCCCCTTCGTCCTGCTTTTTCAAGTTTGCTGGATTGAGGAGGTCTGATGTCCGTGTTTGAACTGAATAGCAAGGCCTTTTACAAAAAAACGCTGAAGCTCATGGCACCTGTTGTGCTGCAGCAGCTGATTACGGCCGGAATTAACTTTCTGGATAATCTGATGATCGGTGGTTTGGGTGAAGCGTCCATTGCTGCCGTGGCCATGGCGAATACCTTTTATTCGCTGTTCAATTTTATCTGTATGGGATTGGGTTCCGGGGCGGTGGTGCTGTCATCTCAGTTCTGGGGCCGCAAGGAGTTGGGTCCCATGCGCGGTGTGGCATCCATTGCTTTGCGCCTGAGTGCCCTGTTGGGAGCCTTGTTCAGCTTTATGGCAATTTTGTTCCCGCAGGTCGTCATGCGGTTTTATTCGGATGAAGCCGCTGTGGTGGCGGCCGGTATTCCTTATCTGCGTACCGTAGGTATCATTTTCTTGCTGGTGGGTATTTCCTCCACCTGCACCTATCTGCTGCGCAGCGTGGGCATGGTGCGCATACCCATGATCAGCTCGGTCGTCGCTTTCTTCCTGAACCTGTTTTTTAACTGGGTATTCATCTTCGGTAAGCTGGGCGCCCCTGCTTTGGGGGTGGTGGGCGCGGCCATCGGCACCGTAATTGCCCGCGTGTTTGAGTTCTGCTTCATCGCAGGTTATTTCGTGCTGAAGGACGAACGCATCGGTTTCCGCCTGAAAAATTTCTTTATGCAGGGCGGCGGCCTTTGGCGGCAGTATTTCAAATATGCCATCCCGGTACTGATCAGTGATACATTGCTGGGGTTGAGCCTGAGTTTAACCAACGTGGTGCTGGGTCATGTGGGGGAGACCACTGCGGCGGCTACTGCGATTGTCTCTTCTATGATTGCCATTACTACCGTACTGAATTCGGCGGTTGCGGTGGCCTCTGCGATTGTGATCGGCAACACCATCGGCGAAGGGGATATTTCGCGCGCCAAGCGGGAAGGCAACAGCTATATGCTCCTGTCTTTCCTGTTCGGTCTGGTGATCGCAGTACCCCTTCTGTTGATTGAGGGACCGTACTTTTCCCTATATGAAATCACGGAAGAAACCCGGGTCATTGCCCACGGCATTCTGGTGCTGAATTGCTGTATGCTGCCTTTCCAGTGCAACGCCTACGCATCCTCTAAGGGCATTCTGCGGGGCGGCGGCGATACCCGGTTCATCATGTTTGCCGACAGTGCCTGTATCTGGCTGATCAGCCTGCCTCTGGGCGCTTTGGCCGCCTTTGTGTGGGGAATGCACCCCGTTTGGATTTATTTTTTTCTGCGCATCCAGTATCCTATGAAGGGTGTGATTTTCTTTATTCGCTACGCTTCGGGGAAATGGATCAAAGAAATTAAAAGCAGAACGTAACAGGAGGTATG
>JAZOBG010000044.1:0-3725 GCA_045595865.1 Oscillospiraceae bacterium | reverse complement strand
CGCTTGACATTAGGCTTCCAAGTGCGGTTAGAACGGCGGTGAGAGTGGGAAACCTGAATGCCGAAAGTAACGCCCTTATCGCAAAACTCGCATTTAGCCATGATTGAACCTCCTCGCTCGAAAATTAACTAAAAAGCATCGTCTGATATAATAGCAGACCTGAAAGAAAAAAGCAAGTATTTTTTTCAACAAGTTTTGAATAAATTTTCCGGTCGAAAAAACGGGGTTTCTATACATTATATTATATATCATCAAGCAGCATCATTGTTTGGACTCGCGCATGAGCGTTTGGATCAGGGCGGCGATACTCCAGATCAGGGCAATCAGGATCAGCGCGGCTTCAAAAGCCATGACGTAGTACCGTCCGTCGATCAGCAGGGGCAGGGTGTACTTTAGCCGCAGATAGGTGCTGTAGCAGCTCAGGGAGCAAAGCTCGGCCAGCGCGGCAATGGGGACCCGGCGGGTGTCGGTACAGGCCCAGACAAGGGCGATCATGCCGGCAGGGAAGAAGTAGCGCTCATGCATATGAGGCAGCAGGAAGGGAACGCCCAGTGCAAGCACTGTGGCGGCGGCCAGAAGGATTTCATCTGTGACACGGCGCCGCAGCAGGAACAACACACCCAGCACGGCAAAGACCAGAACAAAGGCGGCGGCAATTCCTAAAGTGGAAAGGAGCGCGGTGTCCACCTGTGCCTGATAGGGAAGAAAGGCATAGATGGAGGGTGCGTTCAGGGTCAGATAAGTTTCGTGCTCGCCCATTTGGCCCAGATAAATGCCCAGAATGTCGGTCAGGGGTTTTCCCAATGCCAAAGCGGGCAGAATGGTGACTGCATAGCCGACAGGGAACAGCAGCAGATGACGGAATTTGACCCGTTTGGTGAACCAGAATACACACCACAGAGGGATCACGAAGACGGTTTGTAATTTAAAGGAGAAGGCCAGGGACAGAAGAAGAACCGAGGTTTTGGGCCGATCGTCCAATACCGAGGAAAGTGCCAGAAGGATCAGGGCGGTGTACAGGCTGTCACACTGTGCCCAGCAGGCGCCGTTGAGAACAACGGTGGGCAGGAGGTACAGAAGTCCGAAACAGATCAGGGGAGCAGGACTGTCCTCCTTGGTGAAGTGACGGGTCAGCCGCAGACCGCTCCAGGCAAGCAGGACATCGCACAGAACAGAGCCGATCTTAATCAGGTATAAGTCGGGAATAGGGAGATAGGAAATGACGGCCAGGAAATACAGGTAGGGGACGTTGTAGTTTCCCACCGGCTCCTTTAAGGCCGCCACGCCGCCGTTGTCCCTGAAAAAAGCTGCCCACTGTGCCAGAAAGGTCTGGTAGTCGTGGGTCTGGTGATCCAGAAGGAACAGGCGAAGATATATCGAAAGGGCAACGGGCAGCAAAAGAAGGAACAGGGACATGGTCGGGCAGCCTTCTTTTTGAAGAAGAAACAGCGTCAGAAGGATCGGAAGCACCAGCAAAAGTCCGGTTACAGCCTGGGCTGCCGTTGTTCCCAGCAGGAGAGAAGAGGCGCCGGCGACCGTGCATACAATAAAAATCAGAGCGCCGGCAGCGGCGGGCAGGCCGAAGTACCATGGAATGTCGGGAAGGGATGAGCGCAGTTTCATAACAAACCTCCGAACAACGGGAAAGAAAAGGAAATAAAACAAAAAAGAACCTTGACATATGCCAAAGTTCATGTTATACTTAATCGCTTTTATATTAGAATTGGGAGCAAATACCCTCCCACACTAACTGAAGTATACCACATCCCTTTCAAACTTGTCAAGAAAAGAATACGAAATCTAACAACGCTGCCGGGCGTGCGCGCCCGGCGGGAAAACGGAGTGTGATTTATGAGAACCGTAAAGGACGTGTACTACGGCAACACATTGCGTAAGAGCTACGCCCGCCATGAGGAGATTCTGGATATGCCCAATCTGTTGGAGATCCAGAAGAACTCCTACAAGTGGTTCCTGGAGACTGGTCTGCGTGAGGTCTTCAAGGACGTGGCAGCCATCACCGGCTACCAGGGCAATCTGGAGCTGTCTTTCATCGACTACTCCATGGACGAGAAGCCCAAGTACAACGTGGAGGAGTGCAAGGCCCGCGACGCTACCTATGCCGCCCCCATCAAGGTGCGTGTGCGCCTGCGCAACAAGGAGACCGAGGAGATCAAGGAACAGGAAATCTTCATGGGCGATTTCCCCCTGATGACCGAGTCCGGCTCCTTCGTCATTAACGGCGCTGAGCGTGTCATCGTCTCCCAGATCGTCCGCTCTCCCGGTGCATACTTTGCCCGCAATGCCGATAAGGCTGACAACGTGACCTATGCGTCCACCGTCATTCCCTATCGCGGTGCATGGCTGGAGTATGAGACCGATCTGAGCGACATTTTCTATGTCCGTATCGACAAGAACCGCAAGCTGCCCATCACCTGCCTGATCCGTGCCGTCGGCCCCAAGCCCTGTGCCGAGGTTCTGGAGTTGTTCGGCGAAGATCCCCGTATCGTTGCCACGCTGGAGAAGGACGCCTGCAAGACCTACGAAGACGCTCTGCTGGAAGTTTACCGCAAGCTGCGTCCCGGTGAGCCCCCCACGGTGGATTCCGCCGAAAGCCTGCTGAATGCTCTGTTCTTTGACCCCCGCCGCTACGATCTGTCTATGGTGGGACGTTATAAGTTCAACAAGAAGCTGGCTCTGTGGAACCGTCTGTCCGGCCAGACTCTGGCTGCACCCGTGTCCGACCCTGCCACCGGTGAATTGCTGGCTGAGGCAGGCGAGGTCCTGACCCGTGAGCGCGCCAAGGAGCTGGACAACAAGGGCGTTACCGAGGCTCTGATCCAGCTCGAAAACGGCCCTGTGATCAAGGTGTTCTCCAACAAGATGGTGGACATGAAGGGCTTTGTGTCCTTTGATCCCGCCGAGTGCGGCGTGGAAGAGCGCGTGCGCTATGAAGTGATGTGCCAGCTGCTGGAGGAGTTTGCCGACGATGAGGAGGGCCTGAAGGAGGCCATTCGTGACCGTCTGGATGACCTGATCCCCAAGCACATCATCGTGGATGACATCATGGCATCCATCAACTATCTGAACTGTCTGGCCCACGGTGTGGGTACTGCCGATGATATCGACCATTTGGGCAACCGCCGCCTGCGCTGCGTGGGTGAGCTGCTGCAGAACCAGTTCCGCATCGGCTTCAGCCGTATGGAGCGCGTCATCCGTGAGCGTATGACCATTCAGGATCTGGACATCGTCACGCCCCAGTCCCTGATCAACATCCGACCTGTGACTGCTGCCATCAAGGAATTCTTCGGTTCCAGCCCCCTGTCTCAGTTCATGGACCAGAATAACCCCCTGGCAGAGCTGGCCCACAAGCGTCGTCTGTCTGCTTTGGGCCCCGGCGGTTTGAGCCGTGAGCGCGCTTCCTTCGATGTGCGTGATATTCACTACACTCACTATGGCCGTATGTGCCCCATTGAGACTCCTGAAGGTCCTAACATCGGTCTGATCAACTACTTGGCTACTTTCGCCAAGATCAACGAGTACGGCTTCATTGAGGCTCCCTACCGTAAGGTTGACAAGGCTACCGGTAAGGTCACTGACCAGGTAGACTACATGACCGCCGATGTGGAAGACGATTTCTACATTGGACAGGCCAATGAGCCTCTGGATGAGAACGGCTGCCTGTCAAATGCGCGTATTACCTGCCGTCACCGTAACGGGATCATCGA
>JAZOBG010000043.1:0-9190 GCA_045595865.1 Oscillospiraceae bacterium | reverse complement strand
CTCGGTGCGGTAACCGACAGCGGCGGTACCCAGGGCCAGGTTCTCGATCAGGCGCAGGATGCGCAGGCGGTTCTCGGTGGACACGCTGGACACACCGCGCAGATACTTGTCGATGATGGGGCCCAGCTTGGGATCGCGCAGATCAGCCTCAGAGGGTGCGGTCACCATGATACCGCCGGCAATGTCCTCGGCCAGTCGGACGATCTCATAGGGGAAGCGGGTCACGTTCTGCTTGCACACATTGGCCAGCAGCATGTCGATCAGGTAGTTGCCCGACTCGGTCTTGTGACCCTCGGCAGAGCAGGCGATACCGCAGCAGTACAGAGTCTCGTTTAGATGGGTTATTTTGATTAGTTTGTTTTTGATGTGGTTTGTCTTGGCTGCGCCGTTGTAATCGGCGGCAACCGCAGCGGCACCGATCAGAACGTCGCCCACGCCGACCTTACAGCCGCCGTAGCTCTGACGGTGATAACCGGCAAAACGCTCCACCATCATGCCGGAGAAATCATACTCGCCGGCCATGAAGATACGGTCGTTGGGAACGAACACGTCATCGAAGACCACCAGGGCTTCCACACCGCCGAACTCGGCGTTGCCCACATCCAGCTCGGTGTTCTCCAGCTTACGGGTATCGCAGCTCTGACGACCGATGATCATAAAGATGCCCTTGGTATCAATGGGCACTGCGAAGGAAACAGCATAGTCCTTGTCTTCCTCACGCATGGTCTGAGTGGGCATGATGATGATCTCGTGGGAGTTCAGGGCGCCGGTCTGGTGTGCCTTGGCACCGCGCACCACGATGCCGTCCTCGCGGCGCTCCACGATGTGCAGGAACATATCGGGATCTTCCTGCTGGTGGGGAGCCTTGGAGCGGTCACCCTTGGGGTCGGTCATGGCGCCGTCCACCGTCAGGTCGTTCTCCTGGCAGTAGATCATGAACTTCTTGAAGTTCTCATGATAGTTGGTGCCGTACTTCTTGTCGGTCTCAAAGGTGGTGGAAAACACGGCGTTGAAGGCATCCATACCCACGCAGCGCTGGAAGCAGGCGGCCGTCTTCTGGCCCAGCAGGCGCTGCATCTTGACCTTCTTGATCAGGTCGTCGGTGGACTGATGGATGTGGGTAAAGCGGTTGACGCGCTCGCCGGTGTAGGGGCTGACCACCGTCATCAGATCCTCGTACTCGGGCATCTGAGCCAGATCATAGGTCATGCGCACGGAATTCAGAGAGGGACGCAGAATGGGGTCATCCACGGGGACCTCGATCTTCTTGCCAAACATATAAACTTCCATGTTCAGCGCGCGGATACTTTCAATGTACTGTTCGCCGGTCATCAATGCCATGATGAATCCTTCCTTTCAAATACTTTTTACAGGTGCGTCTCAGCTTGGGGCGCGCCAAATTTCATTCAGTAAAGCTCTTTGTAAATCTTATAAACGCGGTCGCGGTCCAGTTCCACAAAGTTGTTGGCCATCAGACGGCCCTGCTCGGTCATGACCGAGTCGGTAAAGTCGATCAGATCCTGCTCGGTCACGCCGTACTCATGCAGCGGCTTCTTGGGCAGCATGATGTTCAGCAGCTCTTCCAGCTTGGGATAGACCTCTGCCACGTCGCAGCCCAGAATATCTGCGATAAACTTGTTCAGGCGGGCGATCTCGCCGTCCTGTTTGATCTCCATGTAATTGTTCATAACGCCGGTAAAGATGGCGTAGTTGGCCTCACCGTGGGCAACATGATACTTGCCGCCCAGAGGATAGCTCATGGCATGGACTGCGGCGCAGCCGGCGTTGCCGAAGGCGATGCCCGCATAGGTGGATGCCACCAGGAAGTTCTCCAGCAGAGGCTGGCGGGCATCCTGTCCTTCCGCGGCAATGCTCTTGTAGCCGCTCAGGATCATCTCGATGGCCTTATAGCCAAACAGCTTGGTCATCTCGTTGCCCTTGGGAGACAGGCTGGACTCCACGGCATGGATCAGTGCGTCGATGCTGCTGGTGGCAAAGAACTTGAAGGGCAGGCCCTTGACCAGTTCGGGGATCAGCACGGCGCTGTCGGCGTACATCTCGTCCACCGCCAGACCCTTCTTGATGCCACGGCTGTTCAGGGCCAGAATGGCCACGTTAGTCACTTCGCTGCCGGTGCCGCAGGTGGTGGGGACCAGGATCAGTTCCTTGTCCTTGGCGATGGGCAGCTTGCCGTCATACAGATCCAGAACGGGAGAAACGTTCTTCAGAGCAAAAATTTTGGAGATGTCGATGATGGTACCGCCGCCGATGGCGATGATACGCTTGGGCTGAGTCTTGATGTCGCGGTACATGGCCTCCACCATATCGTCGGAAGGCTCGCCGGCGCCGTACTTCTCCTGATAGAGCACGTCGCACTTCAGACCCAGATCACCGAAGAACGGGTCGTAAATGTATGCGTTGGTGATCACCAGATCGCCTTCGCCGATCTTAAAATCCTCGGCGAACTGCTTGCTGGTTGCATAGCGATAAATGCTGGGTTTGAGCATCAGCTGTTTCATGGTAGTTCATCCTTCCTGCTTTGCCCGTAATGTGCAAAGACGTAATTTATATCAGTTTTTCCAGCACCGCACAAAGCAGCGCCTCCAGGTTTTTGCCCAAGCGGGCCAGTTCCTCCGGTTTGGCGTGATCGATATGCACTCCGGCCGTTACATTGACCGCGCAGTTCAGCCTGGACGCAAGCGTCTGGGCTGCCCGGCGGGCAAATTCATCCTCCTTGTGGCCTGTTATACAAAACACACTTGTGCTGGCAGAACACATTTCCGGATCGTTCAGACTGGGGCGGGGAACAGCCAGCGCACTGGCCCCGATATGGGGTGATTCCCCTCCGCCTACCGTTACCGAAATATCCTGTCCACACCGGACAATGCAGGCAAAAACGCTGTACGTTCCGTCCTCGATGCAAATCTTATCCATCCACATGGGCCGACCCCTCCCACGCACAAAAGGCGTCATGCTCCAATCCAAATTGCATCAGGATCTTTCCAATGATGTGATCAATTTGCTTTTGGACGGTATCCGCTTTGTTATAAAAGGTCAGCACCGGCGGCACGACGGTACAGCCCAGATCCGCCGCCTGATGCAGATTACGCAGATGGATCTTTCCGAACGGCATTTCCCGCGGCACCAGAACGACCTTGCGGCCTTCCTTCAGGCAAACATCGGCCGCACGCAGCAGAAGGTTGTCGGAATATCCGCTGACAATGCCCGCCAGAGACTTCATGCTGCACGGGATGACGATCATTCCGTCGGTCCGGAAGGAGCCGCTGGAGATACTGGCCGCCATGTTCCGTTCATTATGGACCACATGCGCCAGCCGCTCCAGCTCCTCATAAGCCAGATCGCTTTCCTGTGCCAATGTGGCACGCGCACCCGGTGTGCTGACAAGATGGATCTCAACTTCAGGGTGACGGCGCAGAGCCTGCAGCAGCGCATAACCCATCACCGGTCCGCTGGCTCCGGTCAATCCCACGATGATTCGTCTTTTTTCTTTCATCCGCGGTCCCCCCCTGAAATGCAGATGCTCTTTCAGAATCCTTCCACGCTCTCCAGCATGCCGGGATTCTCGATGGTAAATTCAATGACACGTTCCGCGACCGGATCGTCAATGATATTCTCAGCCACAATGTCCGTATCGGTAATGTGCATGGTGTACGGAGTGTCTTCCGTATAACAGGGCCATACCGGCAGACCTTCCCCATTCGGGTCACCGGTCTTGGCAAAATTGGTCCAGTAGCCATTCACGGCTTCCTGCAGACGGTAATCGAAATCGGTCCAGGGTCGGTCAAACAGGGACAGCGTACCAAACAGATAGGGCAGCTCGACGCCGTGGGGAGAGGTCCCCTCGGGGCCGGGAACAATATGCTCAAAATAGTAGGCGTAAATGGGTTTGAACCCCTTGCGAACGTTGTTGCGTCCCCATGCTTCGCCGGGTGTCTTTGCAAAGTGCGGTATGGCGTCCTCTTTCCCCTGCGCTCTCAGTGCAGACTGCACCTTACGGGAGAACATCCAGAAGTCACCCTTCACCGAACCGCACATGACATTAACATTCTGGTTGTAGCTGCCCTCCGCAATGCTCTTTTCGGGCAGCTCGGTAAATGCGTAGCCGTCAATGCAGGGCTGGAAAATAAAGATTTCCTTTCCTTCGGTCACCGCCGCCGCGGCATCACACAGCATGGTGTTCATCTCTTCGGCAGGACGGGTCATCAGATCTTCCACGGTCCAACCCAGATAGTCCATGGTGCGCTGGGTGATCTCACACAAATCATCCACCGGACGGAAGGGGTCCGCCGCATTCAGGCTGCCGCCGGACTGCACAATGGACCCAAACAGGAGGTCGCGGCTCAACGGGGAGATCAGATGCAGTTTGGAGGAGATGCCGCCGGCAGAATAGCCGTGGACGGTAATGCGTTCAGGGTCGCCGCCAAAGGCCGCAATGTTTTCTTTGATCCAGCGCAGCGCCATGACCTGATCCAGAAAACCGTAATTTCCGGTGGCACCGGTCACATCGCGCTTGGCAAATTCGGGATGCGCCAGAAAGCCCAAAGCACCCAGGCGGTAATCCACGGTCACCTGAATCACACCCTGCTTATTGACCAGTTTTCCGTCAATTTCAGGCTCGCGCCCCCAGCCGATGGTAAACATACCGCCGTGGATCCAGCAGAGGACCGGCAGCTTCTCATCGCCGGTTTCCGCAGGGGTCCAGATATTCAGATACAGGCAATCCTCGCTGATTGCAGGTTTCTCATAGGTTTTGTTGGGATCCGGGCGCAGAACGCTGGTGGAAGAGATCTTACGCCGATTGTACTGGCAGGCGATCGCGTTGGGTTTTGTGCAATCCAGCTCTCCGTCCCAGGCGTCCGGTTCCACCGGAGAATGAAAACGAAGTTCACCAACTGGAGGCTTTGCATAGGGCACACCCTGAAACAGGGTACTCTCCCCGTCTGCGGCGCCAACTACGACGCCATACTTTGTGGTTACCTTTTTCAGTGCCATAGAAACCCTCAGTCTTCCTTAAAATCAGCTTCATCCACGCTCATAAATTCAGGGCGCCAGAAACTATCCTTCAGCTTGACCGGAGCAGTCGCATCATAGATGCACTTGGTTCCGATGCCGTTTTCACGCAGGGTGGGGTCGTAAGTCTGCTTCTCGGTGGGATCGCCAATATGGCAGCGCACACCGGGGATCTGAATCAGGTCCAGATCGGGGCGGAAACGGGTAGTCAGCGCCCACTCCACATCATAGGGATCAAAAATATCCACGTCATCGTCCACCAGGAACAGATTCTTGGTCTCGGGCAGCACGCCGAGAATTCCGAGGGCCGCATGACGCTCCTTGCCCTCATCTGCAGGGGACTTCTTTTTCACCTGAACCACGGCGTTGAACTTGCCGCAGCCGCTGGGCGGGCAATACACATTCCTGACCAGGCCGGGAACCGCCTTATCGGCATAAGCCAGTGCGGATGCCTCGTTGGGAATGCCGGCCATGTTGACGTGCTCTTCGCTGGATCCGATGCAGGTCTGCAGAATCGGATTCTTGCGGAAGGTCACTGCGGTAACCTTGAACAGCGGGCATGCTCTGGCAGGACCGGAATAACCGGGGAATTCAGGCAGGCCGCGGCCGGTGCCGGTGTTGATGTCTTCCTTGACCTGAGCATTGGGGATCAACTCACCCTCGATGACGATCTCGGCATTGGCAACGCAGTACTCGTCGATGGACACACAGCGGGTCAGCTCCACCGGACGGCCGCGCATTGCGCCGGCAATGGTCATCTCATCAAAGCCGAGGGGAGTCGTGGGGGGTTCAAAGGAAGAGGCCAGATACAGGGCAGGATCCAGACCGATGTTGATGGACAGCGGGAAATTCTTGCCCTTGGCAAAGGCCTTATCGCGGAACACGCCCATGTGGCGGTAGCCGCCAAAGCCAATGACCATCTCGTCCTTGCCAACAATACACATACGGTGGACAGCCGCATTGCGGTCAGCGCGGTTATCCGGATCGCTGGCATAGCAAAGGCCCATGGTGATATAGGGACCTGCGTCCGTCGGGGTGGTTCTGGGCACAGGAAGCAGCTTAAACAGATCAAAATCGGGATCGGATGCCAGATGCACTTCCTCATGGCAGAGCGCCTGCTCACTGGGGACTTCAACCGGATCCACCAGCTGATCCAGACACTTGTTGTAGAAGTGAGGGAGTTTCTCGGCAGGCTCACCCAGCAGATGCCCGACACGCTCACGGGTACCCATCACACCGATGGCAACACGTGCACCGGGACGGTCCTTCACATTGGTGAACATCATCATGGGGCCCAGCTTGGTGGGACGGCGGGAAGTTCCGCGGGCACCTCTGCTCTGGTAATAGCCGATCATTTGAGCGTCCAGATCTGCAGGCTGGGAAATTTCCTCATACTCACCGGGAATCTCCTGCAGAACCTTCAGCGCGGACCGAAGATCATAAATATCGTTTCTCATAAAACCGCTCCTCTCTAACCGATGATAACCCGACAGGATTTCCCTGTCAGGCTGCTTTTTACGTATTCGTCAGTGATAATTGACTATCATATTTATTTTAAGTGAACGGGGACCTATTTGCAAATAAATATTACAAATAGGTCCCCTAATTTTACTTATTTAATTCAGCAAATTTGCCATCAAATCAGATGATGGTGTGAGCGCCGCCAACATAATCCACGCCCTCAGGCCACAGGAACTGAGCACGCTTGGTGGGGTTGGGATCCTCCAGGATCTCGCGAGGCATCAGGTTCAGGTCGGGACGGTCGCAAGCAAAGGTGCAGTTTTCGGGAACAGGCAGCTTGTACAGACGGCAAGCGTTGCCGCCGACCATCAGGTTGATCTCGTCCTGAGTGCACAGGTCCAGATCCTTCAGGCGATTGACCTGGTGGGTAGCCCAGCCCAGGAAGTCGGGCTGATAGGGAACGGCCTTCTTGCCGGTCCAGATCCAGTTGTTACGGTTGTTGTAAACAACGGTCTTGGGAGAACGGACAGCACCCTTACGAATCTGAGGATACCAGATGTGGCTGCCGGTGTCGCCGCCGCCCCAGATCAGCTTGGAAGCGCCCAGATCGGGGTCGGTCAGAGCGTGCTCATAGTACTCAGCGCGCCAATAGCCGGTCTCCAGATAGATGTTCTCGAAGTTACGAGCCAGAGAAACAGCCTTCTTAATGTCGTCCTCATAGCTGCCGCCGCCGTGAGCGATGATCACCTTGAAGGCAGGATACTTGGTGCAGACAGCTGCGATCATGGTCAGGTGCTCTTCCATGCAGTAGGTAGTGAACTCGTGAGTGTAGCAGGGAATGTCATAGTGGATGCAGAACTCAGCGATCTGGCACCACTCCTTGAAGCGGTCCATCTTGCTGGGACGCTCACGGATAACACCCATGGAACCGGGAGCAAACTCACCGATACCGACAAACCACTCCTTATCGGGGCCGGAGAAATAGCCGTCCAGCTCAGCCAGAGCGTCCTTGATGTTCCACTGCTTCAGGCCCTTGGAGGCAGCCAGACGCAGCTCGGTCTCAATAGCACAGGTGCGGAAACGGGTGGGGTTGCGCTTACAAATGGCAGCGTATTCATCACTGTGAGTGCCAATAAAGCTGGGCAGCAGAATGCCCATGTCAACGCCATAAGCGTCCATGTCAAACAGAGCCTGGCCAGAGTTATCAACGGCTTCTACTTCGCGATAAACACCGTCCACGCTGGTGTTCTTGCTGGTCTCGTCCTTCTTGCCGCAGTGGATGTGGGCATCAACAACAAATCTACCGATCTTGCTCACAATCATTCTCCTTCTTTCATTCAAAAATAGATGTTATTCGGTTCAGGAAACAATATTCCGTTGTATATATTTTACAATTTTCGTTTCCAAATGTCCAATCAATGATAATTATACCTCATAAAGCAGTACAAATTGTTCAACCCCGATTCAGCCGCAGCTGAACCGGGGTTTGTGAACGCTCATTCCTGGAATTTGGCCCGCTTTTCGATCAGAAAATCAATCAGGTCGCCCTGTTCTTTCGTCAAGCCGGTTTTCCGGTTCCAGGCAACGATCAAATCGCAGTACAGGGGTGGGGAAAGCGGTGCGCAGTTGGGGCCGGCAATGTGCGCAGGTGTAAAAACGACGCCCAATCCCTGCTGTGCCAGGCGGACATTATCGTCCGGATAGCCATCATGGAATTCGCGGTTTCCTTCTATGTTATGTTTGTCCAGATACTTTCTGATGTACTCCGGAATCGTCTTGAACACCTTGGAGAAAATCAAGGTCTCTTCATTGAGCATTTCCGGCGTGACGCGCTCGACATTGTTAAAGCGGTGCTCCGGCGAAAATGCGGCATACAGCTCTACCCGTGCAAACTCTTTGTACTCCAGCAGAACATTATCCCCGAAGTCATTTCCGAATATGCCGATGTCAATACTGCGGTCCGTCAACCCCTTCACGATGGGCAGATGACCCTTCTGCAGCAGATTCAGACTGATCGAGTTGTTGCGCACCACATAATTGGAAAGCAGTTCCGGCAGCACGGCAGGACACATGGTGACCGGGATCGCAAGACGGATCACTTCCCTCTTTTTGAAAAATCCCGCATTCAGGTCCTGACGCATACCGGCCACTTCATTGTGAATGGCCACGGCACGCCTCAGCACGGTTTCTCCCGCCGGCGTCAGCGCAAAGGCTTTGCTGTCGCGGTCGATCAGTTCAACATTGTATTCTTCTTCCAGCTTCTTGACCGCCATGGAAACCGCAGGCTGAGTCACCATCAGTTCCTCGGCAGCACTGGTAAAATTTCCGTACTTACACAGAATGCGGAAGTATTCCAACTGGTACAGTTCCATTTTTCGCCCCTCATCACTGTCAAACGCATATCTTTTATAAAATTATAACACATTCTTATGGAAAGTGTCAACAAAGCCCCGGCCGAAGCCGGGGCTTTGTACGTCTTCGCAATACCTGATTTTACTGCTTTTCCACCTTGCAGCACTGCACGAAATGACCGGGAGCGACCTCACGCAGCTCCTGAGGCTTCAGGCAGTCCTCGCATACATAAGGACAGCGGCTGGCAAAACGGCAGCCCGGCTTGGGTTCCACCGGAGAAGTAAGCTCGCCCTGAATCAGGATGCGCTCTTTCTTCTTGTGGATATCGGTGGAAGGGATCGCAGAC
>JAZOBG010000042.1:0-9266 GCA_045595865.1 Oscillospiraceae bacterium | reverse complement strand
ACTGGCCAAGGGCTTCGACGACGGCGTGGCTTACAGCGAGCTGACCGACCGTCTGCTCTTCGGCGCCGGTGCATCCTCGGCCGACGAGTATCTGCTGCTGGCCGACTTCGAAAGCTACAAGGCCGCCCAGCAGCGTGCCGGCGAGGTCTACAAGCACCCCGACCTGTGGAACCGTATGTCCCTGATCAACATCGCACGCAGCGGTATTTTCGCTGCCGACCGTTCCATCCGCGATTACGCCAAGGACATCTGGAACGTCCCCACCCGCCTGTAATATGACCAAAAAATCAGCGTGTACCGCCATGGTACACGCTGATTTTTCATTTATTCGGTTTTCCCTTTCCGTCGTCGGGTGCGGATAAAATCCACTATCAAAACGATCAACAGGAAAAACGCGATTCGTGCGGTCAAAAACCACGGTGTGAACAAATAATTGACCGGGCTGAACAGCGGGTCAGTCAGAGCAAAGGGCAGCGTCACAACATAAATTCCACCCGCCCAGATGCCGGAAAAAATCAGTTTTTTCTTCCACGGGACAGCGATCCGAAAGGCCAAAAGGAGTACCAACAGCACAAGCAAACCCAAAGCAGTCACAGTCAGGTTGATGCCGTCGATGGCACACCAGATGTCATCCAGCAGCATACGCCGTTCCATAATCGCTTTCAGCTCAGTTGTTACAACACCGTCCTGCAAAGGAGGCAGAAACACGTGTCCCGACCAATACACCACCGCACTGGCCAGAGCCAGAAATACGCTGATCCCCAGTATGATCCAAGCCGTAATTCTAAAACGCCGCAGTTTTTTCTGTTCGCCCTCAGGACCATACAACAGGTTATTCAGATCGGTGCCGTAAATTTCAGCCAGCCGCATCAGGGTATCCACATCGGGTCGGGTGCGGTCGGACTCATAGCCGGATACCGCCTGCCGGGTCACACCCAGACGCTCGGCCACCTGCTCCTGAGTCAGATTTTGCTCCTGTCTCAGCCGCTTCAAGTTGTTTGAAATGGACATCTGATCACCTCGCTTCTGTCTCCATTATAAAAACGGGCGCAACAAACCGTCAAGCAACGATTTGTTGCGCCCTTTGTTTTCAGCGTTTTTTGCGTTTCGGCGGTTTATACGACTGCTTTTTCTTTCCTTTCGGGGGAGAAGCAGGTTTTTTCTCCGGCTTGCGCCGTGCCGCCGCCTCCGGAGTACCCTCCAGGCGGAAGTCGATCTGCCCGCTGCCAGGGTCGGCCGACACGCAGACCACCTCAAGGGGCATGCCGAAGGTGTATATGCCGCCCCGTCCGCTCAGGGTCATGCGGTGCTCATCGTAGTCATACTCAAAGCCGGGCAGGGATTCCACCGGCACCATTCCCTCCACCCCGAAGGGCAGGGAAACAAACAACCCATAGCGGGTCACACCGGACACGGTACCTGAGAATTTCTCCCCGACACGATCCTGCATGAATTCAGCCATATAAAACCTCTCGATCTCACGCTCGGCACTCTGGGCAGCCAGTTCCCGCTGAGAGGACTGCACCGCCGCCTTTTCCACCGCGGTGCGCAGTTTCCCCTCGGTACTGCCGTGGAGGTTTCCCGCAAGCAGAGCAGTCAGCACCCGGTGGATCATCAGATCGGGGTAACGGCGAATAGGCGAGGTAAAGTGGCAGTAATACTCGGCCGCCAAGCCAAAATGACCTAAATCCTGCGGATCATACCGAGCCTTCATCAGGGAGCGCAGCAAAATGGCATTGACCGCCGATTCCTCCGGTTTACCCTCCGCTTCTTTCAGCACCTTTTGCAAGGCAAAATGGTCGGCAGCCCCCACATCCAGACCAAAGGGGGCCAGCATGGCCCTCAGACGCTCCACCTTGTCTCCGGTGGGTTTTTCATGGACGCGGTAGACGGCAGGCTTGTTCAGACCGTGGATGTACCGGGCCACCGTTTCGTTGGCAGCCAGCATGAATTCCTCGATCATCCCCTCCGATACACCGGGCTTGCGTAGCTCCACCCCCACCGGATGGCCGAATTGGTCGCAGAGAATGGCCGCTTCGCTGCTGTTCAGGTCCAAACTACCGCGCAGGCGGCGCTTGCGCTCCAGCTTGGCCGCCAGCGCGGCCATCTCTTTTAACATAGGCATGATGTGGTCGTAACGAATTGCAAGGTCGGCATTCTCGTCTGCCAACAACTTATTACAGTCGGAATATGTCATGCGCTCCGCCGAGCGAATGACGCTCTTGACGATCTCCTGCTTGACCACATGGGCATTTTCGTCCATAGTCATAAAGCAGGATAGGGTCAGACGGTCCACCCCCGGGTGCAGAGAACAGATTCCGTTGGACAGTTCCCTTGGTAGCATAGGTACCACACGGTCGGCAAAGTATACCGAAGTTCCCCGGTCAAAGGCCTCCCGATCCAACGCGGAAAAGGGCGTGACATAATAGCTGACGTCGGCAATGTGGACCCCAAGCACCTGCCGCCCCTGTTCGTCTTTGGTCAGGGAGATCGCGTCGTCCAGATCCTTGGCCGAAGCGCCGTCAATTGTGATAATGAGTTCCCCACGAAGGTCTTTTCTTCCCTCAATGGCTTCAACCGGCACTTCCTGCGGTGCCTTCTCCGCTTCTATTTGCACATCCGGCGGAAAATCGGGCCAGATGTCATAACGATACAGGGTGGCATCCACCGCAGCCTGACGGGTCCCGGCACGGCCAAAGGTCTCGGCCAGACGCCCCACCGGGGACTCGCTGCGCCCGCCAAACGAGGTAATGACAACGGCAGCCTTTTCGTTGTTGCCCACCTTCCCCTTTTTGGCCAGAACCAAAACAGAAGGCAGGCGCTTGTTGTCGGGTTCCAACCACAGTTCCCGTCCCTGCTTGTGCACAGTGCCCACCACGTCTTTGTTGACTCGCTCCAGCACAGCAGTGACTGCGCCCACTTTGCGGTGTCCGTCCACACTTTCTTCGGCATCCGCTCGCAACTTGACCCGGTCTCCATCCCATGCACCGCCGGAACGATGGGGCGGCACAAACCAGTCCTCTCCCCCGTCGTCGGGGATAAAAAAGCCATAACCCCGTCCGGAGGCCTGATAGATACCAGTCAGTTCTCCTTTGCTCATAGCACGATTTCTCCTTGGCACTTGTTTGGTTCAGTATACCACAAAACACCCCGCAAGTATACGAAAAACCGGCCTGCCGTGCGGCAGACCGGTAAAGCGTTATTCTTCTTCGACGTTTTCTTCCCCTGCGGCAGTCTCTTCCTCCAGCTCAGTCAACATCTCCTCCGGTTCTTCAGATGTCTGCTCGGGCTGTTCCACAACTTTCTCCGCCTCTTCCACGGGTTCTTCATCCAGTTTGGGGGTGGGCGTGTAGAAGCCTCCGGGAGGAACCGGACGATCCGCAGAGGCGCTTTCAGGCAGTGCGCTTTCCACAGGCTCATCCTCGCAGTCCTCGCTCATGTACTGATGGTAGTCGTACCCGCAGACATAGTTGTAGAAACGGGCATAAGTGGTCTGCTGATAGGCGGTCAGCCACAAAGTCAAGGGCAGGCAAACCACTTCGGCAATGATGGTCCAAAGGGTCATGGAACCGATGATGTCCAATGTCATATTGTATGCATCCATGGGATTGCTGCCCACCGATGAAAATGCAGTCACAAACCAGTCCACACCGGTAACCAGAACGCCGACAGCCATGACCGCCGCAACGATCAGGAGGCACAGCAGTCCCCAACCGATAAACGACAGTTCCAGCACGAAGAGCTTGCCCTTGTGTCCTTTCATCATCTGCACACTGCGGCGGACGGCGGCACTTGCACCGCCATCGGGATTTTCTGCCAAAGCAAACTGAGCCATGGCATAGCGCAAAGTGATCATTACCATGAACACGATCAGCGCAACATAGGCGATCACGATCAGGATCACCGTCAAGGCAGGTACACTCTCCGAAAACAGCATGGACACCGCCGCAACAATACCAACCCCAACCGCGCCCAGCATGGTCCACAGGAAGGTGTAAACAGCAACCAGCAAATTCATGCCGATGGAACGTCCGGCGAAGGAAAACCCTTCAAACAGATCGCCCACGGAAGTGGGTTTCTTCCGGGCCAAATTCAAAGTATAGTGAGCAAGGCCCACCGACAACACCATGGAAAACAGGGCAAGCAGCACATTCAGGAACATACCGACGGCACCACTCAACACCCCTCCAAGATCGGTCAGGGCTGTAACTGCGTAGGACAAGCCGGTGGTCAGCAGGACATAGACAAGCAGAACCAGCATATAGTGCGGCGTACTCTCCCGCATCAATTCCTTTGCCTCTCTCTTAAAGGCTTTGCGGTCGTACATAAAACCGCCTCCTTTCAAATTACAGAACAAAATATTCAGGCGGCAGGATAAATATCCCACCGCCTGAATCATAGCACATTCTGTCATTTTTTGCAATACAGCAGAACCTCAGCCGGTATTACATTTCTCTGCGGCCTTCCAATGCCCGCATCAAAGTGGCTTCATCAGCAAATTCCAGATGGCTGCCCACCGGAATTCCGTAAGCCAGACGGGTGATCTTGACCCCAAAGGGCTTGAGCAGGCGTGACAGATACATGGCGGTAGCTTCGCCCTCAGTATCCGGGTTGGTTGCCATGATGATCTCTTCCACTTCGCCGGCAGCCACACGCTCCACCAAAGACTTGATGTGCAGATCGTCAGGTCCCACATGGTTCATGGGAGAAATAACGCCGTGGAGCACATGGTACAGGCCGTCATACTCCCGGCCGCGTTCCATGGCGATGACATCCTTGGGGTCGGCCACCACACAGATTACTGTGCGATCACGCTTGAGGCTGGCACAGATGGGGCAGGGACCGTCCCCCTCTGCGAAGTTCTGACAGATGGGGCAGCAGGAGATCGACTTGCGGGCGGCCACAATGGCGTCGGCAAAGGCCTCAGCCTCGCCGTCGGGCAGGCCGAGCACGAAGAAGGCCAGCCGCTGGGCGGTCTTTTTTCCGATGCCGGGCAGGCGGGCAAACTGCTCCACCAGCGATTCAAGGGCGGGCGGGAAATACTGCAAGGTCATTCTCCTCTCAGAGCTTTAATAGCAAGGTCAATGTCGGGCGCGCCGTACACAGCGGAGCCTGCCACAAGCACATTGGCACCGGCAGCCACCACTTGCTTCGCAGTCCTTGCGTTGATGCCGCCGTCGACTTCCAACAGGCAGTTGGGGTTATATTTTTCAATGATCTCACGCACTTCGGAAATGGTCTTGAGCTGATGCTCCATAAAGGCCTGTCCACCGAAGCCGGGTTCCACCGTCATAACCAGCACCATGTCCAGCTGCCCGATGTAGGGCAGCACGGCGTCGGCACTGGTGATGGGCCGCAGGGCGACCGCCTTTTTGACTTTGCACTCGTCCATGATGCGCAGGGACTCAGCAATGCGTGTGGGATGGTCGGCCTCCAGATGAACGCTGAGCAGATCGGCACCCGCCTTGGCAAAGGCTTCCACGTAGCGAACCGGCTTGTCGATCATCAGATGCACATCCAAAAACATATCGGTTTTCTTGCGAATGGATTGCACCACCGGAACGCCAATGGTGATATTGGGCACGAAGGCGCCATCCATCACATCCACATGAACCCAGTCGGCCGTGCGGATTGCCTGAATATCGCGTTCCAGATTGCAGAAATCGGCAGAAAGGATGGAGGGAGCAATTTTGATCATGGTAGTCATCCTCCTGAATTAAGGTACGGCACCCGGACGGGGCCGGCAACATAAGATGCGTTACGCGGACGGCAGCCCGGAGCTTCCTTCCGGCACCGCTCTCCCAGGGGCAGCCGATGAATCAACAGGCAAGAGTGGATGGCGAGAGAATTTGACACAGATCAAAGTTTGAAACACGCCGGAATACTTTGTGTATTTCAAGTGTTTCAAACTGCAAAGTTGGGTCAAAAGGTCCGTTAGCCATCGAAGCCAATTGATTTAGCGGTTGCCCTAATCCCACGATGGCCCGGCCGGGAGGGCGCGCTTCGGGAGCACTGCACCGCTTTTCAGATAGCCGCATGACAGGGTAAATCCTGCCATGCGGCATTGATTTACTTAAAAGGATGCGGTCACAGTTTCGACCGCTTTCAGGCCGGCTTCGTTCAGAGCATCCAATATCTTCTTTTTATGGGCATGACCGAAGGCTTCCAGTGTCACCCGCAGTTCCACTCCGCTCTGCCGGTTAATATTGACAAACTGGTTGTGATCCAGCTTGATGATATTGCCGTTGCAGTTGGATACAATATCGGCCACCCGCAGCAGCTCACCGGGTCGGTCAGGCAGCTGCACCGAGAATGTAAAAATGCGTCCGCGGTTAAGCAAACCGTGCTGCACCAAAGAGGAAACCGTAATGACATCCATATTTCCGCCGGACAATACGCTGACCACGTTTTTTCCCTCGCAATCCAGATGATGCAGGGCCGCAATGGACAGCAGACCGGCGTTCTCCACGATCATCTTGTGCTTTTCCATCATGTCCAGGAAGGCATCCACCAGTTCGTCGTCGTCAATGGTAATGATACCGTCCAGGTTCTTCTGAATGTAGGGGAAAATCTGGTCGCCGGGGGTCTTGACAGCCACACCGTCAGCAATGGTGACTACTTTGTCCAGACTGACCACACGACCGGCCTCCAGACTGGCTTTCATGGAAGCAGCTCCGGTAGGCTCCACACCGTAGACCTTCACATTGGGGTTGAGCAGCTTGGCCAGCGTAGACACACCCGAAGCCAGACCGCCACCACCTACAGGAACCAGTATGATATCCACGTCGGGCAGGTCGGAGAAAATCTCGTAGGCAATCGTACCCTGACCGGTGGCCAGCACGGGGTCATTGAAGGGGTGAACATAGGTCAAACCCTTTTCCTCACTCATCTTAGCCGCCATTACTGCAGCATCATCAAATGTTTCGCCATGGAGAATGACCTCAGCCCCCAAGTCCTTCGTGTTGTTGACCTTCACCAGAGGGGTGGTGGTGGGCATAACGATAGTGGCAGCCACGCCGGCATGCTGGGCGGCGTAGGCCACACCCTGCGCATGGTTGCCTGCCGAGGCGGTGATCAGGCCCTTGGCCTTCTGTTCTTCGGTCAGAGTGCTGATTTTGTAATAAGCGCCGCGAATCTTGTAGGCGCCGGTTACCTGCATATTCTCCGGCTTGATGTAGACCTGATTGCCGCAGCTCTTGGACAGGGCGGGAGAATGGACCAGATGGGTATCGTGCAGGACGCCGGCCAAAACAGCGCGGGCAGCTTTGAAACGATCAAGAGTCATCATAGGGAAAGGGACCTTCTTTCGGTTTTCTCGTTCTTACTATTTTATTGTTTTTCGGTCATAATGTCAATGTATAATGAGAAAGCCGTCTTTCTCTTGACACTGATATGGCGCGGGCGGTAAAATATAGAAAAGCATTTTTCGCAATTGGCTGCTTATTTCTCAGGAGGTGCGTTATGGCCAAAATCGTGAAAAAACCGGTGGCTCCCATCTATGCCGTGGCGGTGCTTTGGGTGGTCTGGGGCCTGCTGTTCCCGCTGCACAAGCCGCTCCACTTTGTTCTGGCCGTCGTGGCCTCGGTGGTCGTATTTTGCGTGGCCAAGGCCATCTGGCCGGACAAGACCTATAACACCCCCGATCCCGAGCCGGCAAAGAAGGAAGAGCCCAAAACCACCGGAAATCCCGAGATCGACGCGCTGATCAAGGAGCGCGACCGGGCCGTCAGCGAAATGCGCCGCCTGAATGACAGCATTGAAGATCCCACCATCTCCGCCCAGATCGACCGGCTGGAGACCACCACCGCAAAAATCGTGGATCAGGTGGTCAAGAACCCCGAAAAGCTGTCCGACATCCGCCGCTTCATGAACTACTACCTGCCCACCACCCTGAAGCTGCTCAACGCCTATGACCGGGCCGACAGCGCCGGTATTTCGGGCACCAACGTGGACGGCACCAAGGGTAAGGTGGAAAACATCATGGAGACCATCGTGACCGCCTTCGACAAACAGCTGGACTCCCTGTTCGGCGCCGAGGCGCTGGACATCTCCACCGACATCACCGTGTTGGAGCAGATGCTGGCAAGAGAGGGAATCGGCGGCTCCCAAATCAAAACGGAGGGATCAGTATGAAAAGCAGACGGGGCGTTCTGTTCTCCGCACTTCTTTGGACCATCATTTCCGCGGTCTGGGTATTTTTCATTGTGAAGCGCTATAACGATCCCGCCACAGTGGGCGATTCTCTGGTCCTGACCATCTTTACCATGCTGCTCAGTCTGGCGCTCTGCGTGATCTTCTGGATCCGCTTTGCCCGGTACAACAAAAAATAATTTGACCCTACGAACATAAATACAGGAGGAAACGAACATGACTGAAAACATGATGCCTGAACTGACCCTGTCTCCCGACGCAGCCGCTCCCGCTGCCCCCGTGCTGACTCTGGACCCCGTGGCCGAAACCAAGGACGAAGCCGCTGCTCAGGCCGCTGCCGAAGCCGCCGCTCAGGCTCAGCGCGACGCCAACGCCGTCAAGCTGGACGAGTCCCTGCTGACCGAGGATGAGCGCAAGATGGTGGCCGACTTTGCCGAGAAGATCGACATCACCGACTCCGCTGTGGTGCTGCAGTACGGCGCCGCCGCCCAGAAGAACATCGCTTCCTTCTCGGAAAACGCCCTGAACGGTGTGCGCACCAAGGATCTGGGCGAAGTGGGCGACGCCCTGTCCAATCTGGTGGTGGAACTGAAGAACTTCGGCGTGGAGGAAAAGAAGGGTATCCTCGGCTTCTTCCAGAAGAAGCGCAACCAGCTGGAGGCCATGAAGGCCGACTACGCCAAGGCCGAAGACAACGTGGACAAGATCGTGGACGTGCTGGAAGGCCATCAGGTCACCCTGATGAAGGACATCGCCATGCTGGACCAGATGTATGAGCTGAACACCAAGTACTACAAGGAGCTGACCATGTATATCCTGGCCGGCAAGAAGCGTCTGGAGTCGGTACGCGCCAACGAGCTGGAGGCTCTGCGCAAGAAGGCCGAGGAGACCGGGGCTCAGGAAGACGCTCAGGCCTACAACGACATGGCCAACATGTGCACCCGCTTTGAAAAGAAGATCCACGATCTGGAACTGACCCGTATGATCTCCATTCAGATGGGCCCCCAGACCCGCCTGATCCAGAACAACGACGCTCTGATGCTGGAGAAGATCCAGTCCTCTCTGGTCAACACCATCCCCCTGTGGAAGAGCCAGATGGTTCTCGCTCTGGGTAT
>JAZOBG010000041.1:0-3547 GCA_045595865.1 Oscillospiraceae bacterium | reverse complement strand
TGTGAAAACGAGTGCAAGCGTCAGGAACTCAATGAGCCCATCGCCATTCGTGAGCTGAAACGTCAGGCCGCTGTTCAGGACAAGGGTCTTTGGAAGGCTCGCAGAAAGCAGCTCCCCGACACCGGAAAGCGGGTCGCCATTGTGGGTGCCGGTGCCGCCGGCCTCACCGCCGCTTACTACTTGCGCAAACAGGGTCACTCCGTCACGGTCTTTGAGAAAATGGAAGATGCTGGCGGGCAGATGCGGTACGGCATCCCCGAATTCCGTCTGCCTCTGGATGTCCTGCATCGCGATTTGGACGACATTCTGGACGTGGGCGTTGACCTGCGTTATGGTCAGGAAATCACCGATCCCCGCGCCCTGCGCAGCGAGTACGACGCTGTTCTGTTGGCCGTTGGCAATCATCAGGGTGTGCGTCTGGGTCTGCCCGGCAACGATCTGCCCGAGGTCTACCTGAATTTGGATTATCTGCGCAGCCAACGTAACGGCAATCCCATGGATATTACAGGCAAAGTCGCCGTGCTTGGCGGCGGCAACGTTGCTTACGATGTAGCGTTGACGCTGGCAAAGCGCGGAGCCGAGGAAATCCATGTCATGTGTCTGGAGGCCCGTGACAAGATGACCGCCGATGAAGAGGAAATTCAGGAGGGTCAGGAGCTTGGAATCCAGCTGCATCCCGCCGTCAACTTCCTTGCCATCGAGGGTGAAGACCATGTTTCCGGCGTCACCGTCGAGCAGGTCGCATCCTTCCACTTTGACGAGAACCGCCGCGCAGTCATCGAAGCGGTTCCCGACTCCCGCCAGACCATCGCCGTTGACAGCGTGATCATGGCAGTGGGCCAGCGTCCCGCTGTCCCTCAGGACTTTTTCCTTCCCGCGGAGGGCATTTTCAAAGCCGGTGACTGCGCCTATGGCACCAGATATGTTATCACCGCCATCCAGTCCGGCCGCGAAGCCGCCGTTGAAATTGACCGCTACTTGGGCGGCGACGGTGATATTTCCGAATCCTTAGCTGATCACTATCCTTTGGATCCGTACATTGGAAAAATTGAAGGCTTCGGTCATCAGCATCGCTGCCCGGATCAGTGCCAGCAGGAAGCAGGCCGGTGCCTGCAGTGTGACCTGCGCACCACCATTGAAAAGCCCGTGTTTTGGGTCGATCTTGCAAAGGAGGGCTAACAGCATGGAATTCGGTTATGAAGCAATGAAAGCTCATGTCCGTCAATTGGATATTGACAAGATTGAACGAACCGTTCAGTTCAGCCCGACTGATTATGCCCAGAAGTTTGTTCATTTGGGTTATCCCCTCGGGCGAATCGTCCCTGCAGATCAACTGGAGCAGATTAGCGATACCATCTATCAATCCGATGGGACCATTCCCTACTCCACCGACAACAAGCAACTGAATGCCGATACCTGTGTGGTGTCCTATCTCCACCGCGTATTGCGGGAGCTAATCTCCCTTTCCTGCGGAAAGTGTGTGCTTTGCAGAGAGGGCCTCTGGCAACTCGCACTGATTTTCGACTCCATTTCCCGCGGCAGCGCAAACATGGAGCGCTTTGCCTTTGCAAAAGAACTGTCACACGCCATGTCGATCGGATGTGACTGTGATTTTGGAAAAGGCGCAGGCCGAATGGTCGAACTGGCATTGGTTGATTTCGAAGATGAAATCACAGATCACATCCGCAGAAAGCGGTGCCCTTCCCTGTCCTGCACGGCATTCTTTACCATGCATATTCTTCCCGATCTCTGTACCGGCTGCGGCGACTGCATGGACGAATGTCCTGAAGATGCCATTGAAGGCAAGAGCAAGTTTATCCATATGATCGACAACGATGTCTGCGACCGCTGCGGCAAGTGTGTTGCTGTATGCGAGGAGAACGCAATTGTAAAGGCCGGTCCCATTAAGCCCAGAACACCGACCAGGCTGACCAGAGTCGGTACGTTTAAGTCAGCTCGCCGTCAGGCTGATGACGATTGAAATAACACAACATGACACAACTTTTATTGCAACAGGAGGATCCCGTCATGCCAAACTGCAAGAGTGTCGTCCCCTACAACGGGACACCGGAGCAGGAAGAGAAGCTTCGTCAGGTCATTGCCGCGCACAAGGGTCAGCCCGGCGCCACCATGCCTGTGCTGCAGGCCGCGCAGGAGATTTTCGGTTACCTGCCCGAGGAAGTGCAAATCATTATTGCTGAAGGACTGGGGATTCCTCTGTCTGAAGTGTACGGCGTGGCTACGTTCTACGCTCAGTTCACTCTGAACCCCAAGGGAAAATACCAGATCAGCGTGTGTCTGGGTACCGCCTGCTACGTTAAGGGTGCCGCCGACGTGCTGGCTGCCGTGGAGAAGAAACTTGACATCAATCCTGGAGGGATCACCCCAGACGGAAAATTTTCTCTGGACGCCTGTCGATGCATCGGTGCCTGCGGTCTGGCCCCCGTCATGATGATCAACGAGGATGTGTACGGTCGCCTGACTGCGGATCAGGTCGGCCCCATCCTGGATAAGTACGTGTAAGGAGGCGGCAACTATGAAAAGCTTGGCAGAGCTTCAGGCCATCCGTGAGCGGATGCAGAAACAACTGGATATTCGCGAGAATGACGACGACCGCATCCGTGTGGTGGTCGGCATGGCAACCTGCGGCACCGCCGCCGGTGCCCGTCCTGTTCTGAACGCATTTCTGGAAGAGGTTGCAAAGCGCAATCTGGAAAATGTGACCGTGACCCAGACCGGCTGCATCGGCGTGTGCCGACTGGAGCCCATCGTGGAAGTATATGTGCCCGGGCAGGAGAAGGTCACCTATGTAAAGCTGCCCGCCGACATGGTGCCCAAGATCGTCAGCGAGCATCTGGTCAACCAGCGTGTGGTCGATGAATACACCATCGGCGCCGCCGAATAAGGAGGGACATAAAATGAGTTTTGTTCGCTCCCATATCCTTGTTTGTACCGGCACCGGCTGCTCCTCCTCGGACAGCGTCAAGATTTACGAGGCCTTTGAGAAGGAGCTGGCCGCTCAGGGCATGGACAAGGAAGCCCGTGTGGTCAAGACCGGCTGCTTCGGCCTGTGTGCCATGGGCCCCATCGTTATGGTCTATCCCGAGGGCGCCTGCTATACTCAGGTGAAGGCCGATGACGTGGCAGAGATCGTGGAAGAGCACATCGTCAAGGGCCGCATCGTCAAGCGCCTTCTGCATATGGAAGGGGATGCCGGCGAAAAGGTGACCAGCCTGTCGGATACCAAGTTCTATAAGCACCAGCACCGCATCGCCCTGCGCAACTGCGGCGTCATCAACCCCGAGAGCATCGAGGAGTACATCGGCGTAGACGGCTACGCCGCTCTGGGCAGGATCCTGACCGAACAGATCCCGCCCCAGCAGGTCATCGATATGATCAAGAGCTCCGGCCTGCGCGGCCGCGGCGGCGCGGGCTTCTCCACCGGTATGAAGTGGCAGTTCACCGCCGACGCTCCCAGCGAGGACGGCGTGAAATACGTCTGCTGCAACGCCGACGAGGGTGGCCCCGGCGCCTTCATGGACCGTTC
>JAZOBG010000040.1:0-6492 GCA_045595865.1 Oscillospiraceae bacterium | reverse complement strand
GGGCGGGGTGATGGCGCCCTTCAGTTTGGTGGGAGTCAGTTTCAGATTCATAGCAGACTGAGCACCTCCGCCTTGGGCATCTTGCGGGCAATGGCATTGCCGACAGTCTCCAGAAGAATCAGGGAGATGTTGTCTCCGGCGCCCTTCTTGTCCAGGCCCACGGCATCGGCATACTGTTCATGGGTACAGTCGATGGCGGTGGGCAGACTGATTTGCTCCAGTAGAGCGGCAATGCGCTCGGAAGTACCTTCTGGGGTCACCCCAAGGGCAAGACCGAGTTGTGCGGCCTTAACCATGCCGGCGGCTACCGCCTGACCGTGGGTCCAGACCTCATAATTTCCGGCCAGTTCGTAGGCGTGGCCCAGCGTATGACCGAAGTTGAGCAGCATGCGTACGCCGGTGTCGCGCTCGTCGGCCACAACAACTTCCCGTTTTAAGTCGCAGCAGGTATACAAAACGTGTTCAATTTCCTCCATGATTTCGGCGCGGGAGGGGTGATGCTCCAAAAATGCGAAGAATTCGGCATCCCGGATGCAGCCGTATTTGATGACCTCGGCCATGCCGTCGGCAAAGGTCTTGTCGTCCAGCGTGTTCAATACCTCGGGGTCCATGAGGACCAGTCTGGGCTGCCAGAAGGCACCGGCCAGATTCTTGCCGGCTTTCAGGTCAATGGCCACCTTGCCGCCTACCGAGGAGTCCACCTGAGCCAGCAAAGTGGTGGGGATCTGCACGAAGTCCACGCCGCGCAGGACGGTGGCTGCCGCAAAGCCGGCAAGATCGCCGATGACCCCGCCGCCCAAGGCGACGACCGCGTCGGTACGGGTCAGACCGAAGGACATAAACTGCTCCCAAAGCAGCGACAGGTTATCGACACACTTGGTCTGTTCGCCGGCGCTCAGGGTGGTCACCTGCACGGCAAAGCCGGCCTGTTCCAGAGCGGCCTTGACCTTGTCGGCGTAGATTGGGCCAACGTTGGTGTCGGTCACCACCGCCAGTTTGGAGGTTTTGGGCAGGGAGGCTTTGCATAGCTCACCGGCGCGCTTCAGCAGACCGCGCTCAATGACGATATCATATTCCCGGCCCGGCAGGGCCACGGTCAGGGTTTTCATGGGGGTCACCTCGGTCATAAGTGCTTGAGTAATTTAAGATATTGCCCTTGGTTGTCCTCGTCAATCAAGGTGATATGAGTAAAGCCAAGACGGGTATAGAGTTTCAGTGCAAGGTAATTATCCAGATCCACGCCAAGGGACATTTCGGAGTAACCGTGTTCCTTGGCATATTGAAAAATGTGGGAGGAAAGAGCCGTGCCGATTCCTTGTCTACGGTGAGATTGTTTGACGATCAGTCGGGACAGATAAACACGCTGTCCGGGGATCGTATAGTCAGTGTCGTTCATATCAAAAACAAGGGAAATCTCACCGACAAAAAGGTCGTTTTCTTTACAAACGAATGTAATGCGGTTTTGAGCAAGCAATTCGGCATAGAATCGGCTGGCCAAATCGCGGTTGCGCTCCATGTTCCAGATATTGCTGCACAGTGGAAACTCTTCCGGCCGGAGTTGCTCAATCAAATACATATCGACACTCCTTACACGGACAGAACCTTGTTCATCATCTCGGTCAGCTTGGCGACCTTGCTCATCAGGGTTTCAAAGTGATGGGGGGTCAGGGACTGCTGGCCGTCGCACTTGGCGTGAGGCGGATCGTTGTGAACTTCCACGATCAGGCCGGCGCAGCCGGCGGCCACGGCAGCCATGGCCAGGGGGTCCACCAGCCAGTAGTAGCCGCCCGAGTGGGAGGGGTCCACGATGATGGGCAGGTGGCTCATGCCCTTGATGGCGGGGATGGCGGCCACGTCCAGCGTGTTGCGGGTGTATGTTTCAAAGGTGCGGATGCCGCGCTCGCAGAGGATGACGTTTTCATTGCCCTCGCTCATGATATATTCGGCCGGCATGATCCACTCCTCGTAGCTGTTGGCCAGACCGCGCTTGAGCAGGATGGGCTTGGACATCTTGCCCACTTCCTTGAGCAGGGCGAAGTTCTGCATGGTGCGGGCGCCCATCTGGACCACGTCCACCTTCTGCTCGAACACGTCGCAGTACTTGGCGCTCATCAGCTCGGTGACGATAGGCAGGCCGGTTTCGGCCTTGGCTTCCAACAGCAGTTCCAGACCTTCCAGACCCATGCCCTGGAAGGAGTAGGGGGAGGTACGGGGCTTGAAGGCACCGCCGCGCAGCATGGCGGAACCGGCTGCCTGCACCGACTTGGCCACGTCGATGATCTGTTCTTCGCTTTCCACCGAGCAGGGGCCGGCGATGACCGAGAAATGGCCGCCGCCGATCTTTGCACCGCCCACAGTGACCACGGTGTCTTCCGGGTGGAATTTGCGGTTGGCCTTCTTATAGGGCTCCTGCACGCGCATGACGCGCTCCACGTGTTCGTTGATGGTGATCTTGTCCATATCCACGGCGGTGGTGTCGCCCACCAGACCGAGAATGGTGCAGCCCACGCCGGTGGTGATGCCCACCGTCAGGCCCTGAAGCTGGAACTGAGCAACCAGTTTGTCGATCTCACGCTGCTGCGTGCCGGGTTTCATTACGATGACCATAAAAATGCCTCCAATGTATATTCTCTTTATTTTACCTTAGTTGGCGCGGAAAGAAAAGGTGTGTTTTGCAGAAAGGGACGTTTTCGGGAAAACCGACGGCAAAAAATAAAAGGACTCATTGATAATGAACATCAATGAGCCCCAAATGACAGGTATATCGTCCCGGTGTGATACGGGTGCCGCTCATTCGTTCATCCTGTTTTCTCCATGCCAAAATAGCCGGCGCTCATAAATCGAGCCCAGCCAAAGCAAAAGAAAAAGGATGCAGTTGTAAGAGCGGAACGGTTCATGGTCTTACCTCTCATGGAATGGTATAAGAAATTATAATACATAGGATTAGAAAATGCAACTGCAAATTTAGCGAATTAAAGCGAAAAGGCGGAAAATCTTTGTCAGGGACCCCACACCTCCGGATTGAAAAAATCGCGCGACTGCGCGATTTTGGGTGGAGGTATCGAGTTCGGTGAAGGTAAAAAAATAAACGGAGCACTCAAATGAGTACTCCGCTTAGCCTGGAGCGGGTGACGAGGCTCGAACTCGCTACCTCCACCTTGGCAAGGTGGCGCTCTACCAGATGAGCTACACCCGCGACAACAAATGATATTTTACCATGATTTTCGCAGATGTCAAGCATTAATTTTAATTTTCTTCAATTTTTTCATCCGGTACTGCTTCGTCGACAGGAGGAGGGGCGGAACAGGCGGGAAATTCCTCGGAGTCCCACATATAGGTTCCGTGAGAAGTCAGTTCTTCATCGGTCAGGCCGGACAGCCCGGCAGCAAGGTCCATGTGGCGGTACTCGCCGTTTTCGTTGAGGACGATGTTCCAGAAATGGGTGGAACCGTTCCGGTAGCCCGAAACCAGATAGCATTCGATTCCGGCCCGGTCACACAGGAATTGGTAGGCCAGAGCGGCGCCTTCGCTGTCCGACTCCTTTTTGACCAGCGCGTCGTAGGTGCTGCTTTTTCCGGATCCCGGAGAGACCGCCAGGTCAATTGCGATGCTGTCGTACAGACTTTGGGTGGTAGAGTCCTCGGTGACCAGTGTCAAAGCCAGATCGGTCAGCTGCTGGCTTCGCTGACGCAGGGTTTCCGAGCTTTCGGGATAGGTCAGGAGGATTTCCACAATGCGCTGGGAACCGCTGTTGGGGTAAATGTTGACTTCGGTTTTTGGCATGCCAAGGGCGGTAGAAGGGGAATCGTAATAGGCCTGCCGGACCAGAGTCTGAATGTAGTCTTCGGATTCGGTAAAGTAGTTGACGCGCAGAACCATTTCGGGACTATAGTCCTTCAGAGAATTGCCGATCACGCGGCGAATTGCGCCGCTGCCGGTGACCGAGGTGATGGATAAAACCTGTTCCCGGCTGCGGCGGTATGTGATCTGAAGATTGACTTCGTAGTAGGAGACGATCAGGGAGTAGTCGTGGCTGATGTACTCCACAGAATAGGCCCCCAGAGGGTCTTCCTGAATGACTTCGAGGCAGGCGCGGGTCAGGTCGGCTTCCACATCCTGTGTGTAGTTATACAGGTTCAGAACACCCTGTTCCTCACCCATGGTGACCAGATACAGAATGGCATTGACCAGTTCCTGATAACTTTCCACGCGCAGGGCGGAGGAGGCTCCGGACAGATTGGACACCGGCTGGTAGGGGGAAACAACAACATAGTCCCGTTCCAGCATGGAGGCGCAGCCGGTCAGGGTCAGACAGAAAATCAGTGCCAGAGCCAATATGCGCTTTTTCATGGGGCTGCGCCTCCTTTGCTTAAAGTTCGCTTTGTTTGTGTTCGCGGAATCCGTCGCCCAGTACCTCGTGGGCTTCGCAGACGATCAGAAATGCGGCGGGGTCATATTCCCGGATAACCCGCTTCAGGGCCACGATCTGGCGCTGCTTGAAGGCCACCATCAGGACCTGTTTTTCCTCGCCCGACCAAGCGCCCTGACCGTGCAGAATGGTGACGCCGCGGTCAATGTCGTTCAGAATGGCAGAAGAGATCTGCTGCGGATGGCTGCTGATGATATAGGCCACCTTGGCACGGTCAGTTCCGTACAGCACCATGTCTATCGTCATCGTGGTGATGTAGAGGGAGATGATACCGTACAGGGCGCTGTTCAGGCTTTTGAAAACCACTGCGGCCGACAGAATGATCAGCAGATCGACCACCAACAGCAGTTTGCTGACGGGAAGCCACGGGAAGGGAAGTTTCAAAAGGAGGGCGATCAGATCGGTTCCGCCTGTGGTGGCGTTTTGCTGCAGAATGATACCCAGGGAGCCACCCACCAAAAGCCCGCCGAAAATGCAGGCGAGAAACGGATCCATGGACGGGAATTGATACAGACCGTTCAGAACATCGATGAAGATGCCGCCTGCGGCCATGGCATACAGGGAACTGAGCAGCATCCGTCCGCCCAAAAAACGCCATCCCAGCAGAAACAGCGGAATGTTCAGTACAATGGCCACAGTACCGATGGGCGCCCAGGGAAGAAGTTCGTGGATGATCTGGGCCACGCCGGTAATGCCGCCGAAGCCGATGGCATTGGGGGTATAACACCAGTTGAAACCCAATGCATACAGGATCGAAGCAAGAAAAATCCAGATATACGGCATGAATTTCTTCAATCAGGCCACTCCTTATACTTTTATAACAGACTCATCTGTTCTTCCCCGCGGTCTTCTTCTTTGAGAAGGGCGCCGGCGATGGGCAGACTGCGGGCACGGTAGCGGGATACGTTGACGATGGGGGTTTCGGCCAGAGGACGGGCCTGCTCCACCTTGTACTTGGGCTTCAGGGTCATGACGTTGACACCTTGGGTGGCGCGGGTGGACTTGGGATTCAGGGATGCGGTGTGGAACACCACGCAGCGGCCCTCGGTGGAGGTGACCGCCACTTCGTGGTCTTCCTTCACCATCAGGACGGTGACCAGCGGACTCTTGTCGCTGTACGCGCCGGTCAGGCGGCGGCGACGGGTCTGGGTCTGGTAGCCGGACAGTTCCACACGGGCAGCCTTGCCGTTTTCGAAGAAGAACAGCAGATGGGCGGAATAATCCCCGGGCAGGCAGGCCCAGACGACACCTTCACCCTCGTCAAAGCCCAGTTTGGTGGGCAGATAGTCGCCCAGTGCGCTGGCCTTGGTGTCGGCGAAGTCGGACAGGCGGGCCTTGTAGCACTGCTGCCGGTCGGTAAAGACCATGATCTCGTCCTTGTTGTTGGCGTCCCAGCTTTGGGAGGGGCCGTCGCCCTCCTTGTACTTCTGCTCCGCGGCCATACGCAGGGACTGGGGGGAGATCTTCTTCAGATAACCCTCCTTGGACAGGAACAGGTGGACGGGATAGTCGGGGGTGTCGTCCTCGGGTTCGGCCTCCACAGCGGCCTGATACTCGTAAATGATCTCGGTGCGGCGGGGAGCGGCGTACTTCTTTTTGACATCGGCCAGTTCGTCCGAGATGATCTTCTTGATGCGGCCGGGTTTGTTGATGATATCCTGCAGGTCGGCGATCTCATCCTCCAAAGTAGAGGTTTCCTCGACCCGCTTGAGAATATACTCTTTGTTAATGTTGCGCAGGCGGATATCGGCCACGTATTCCGCCTGAATCTGGTCGATGCCGAAGCCGATCATCAGGTTGGGGATGACCTCAGCCTCTTCCTCGGTTTCGCGGATGATCTTGATGGCCTTGTCGATGTCCAGCAGGATCTTCTTCAGACCCTTTAACAGGTGCAGCTTTTCCTGCTTTTTCTTCATGACGAAGTAGGTGCGGCGGCGCACGCCGTCCATACGCCATGCCACCCACTCCTCCAGAATCTCACCCACGCCCATGACGCGGGGGGTGCCGGCAATCAGAATGTTGAAGTTGCAGCCGAAAGAGTCCTGCAAGGGAGTGGACTTAAA
>JAZOBG010000039.1:0-7445 GCA_045595865.1 Oscillospiraceae bacterium | reverse complement strand
CGCGCCAAGGTGACCGGCATGAAGTTTGCCGAGCTGTACAACGGCGCTACCGACGCCCGTGTGTTCCTGTACGGAGACGGCACCCACGAGACGGTCTATTCCGGTCTGGACGAAAACGGCAGGCCGACGGCCGAGTATTTTCCCGAGATGAACATCATGGCGGTGGGAGATGCCAACACGGCCATCACCGCCCTGATCCGTCATTACGACAGGCTGCTGGTTTTCAAGACCGACAGCGCGTGGGCGGCCCGGTACGACACGCTGGAGCTGTCCGACGGCAGTGTGACGGCCGCCTTTTACACCGAGGCACTGAACAGCGCCATCGGCTGCACGGCACCGGGACAGGCAAAGCTGGTGTGCAACGATCCGCGCACTCTGTTCGGCCGGTCGGTGTATGAGTGGTCGCTGTCCTACGCATCGGGCCGGGACGAGCGCAACGCCAAGCGCATCAGCGACCGGGTGGAGAACACCCTGAGCGGCTTTGACCTGACAAGCTGCACCGCCTTTGACGACGAGCAGCGGCAGGAGTATTACATCCTGAACGGCAGCGAGGCGGTGGTGCACAACTACGGCAGCGACACGTGGTACTATTACGACAACTTCCCGGCTGTCCGCATGGTGTGCATGGAGGGCGGCGTGTATTTCGGCACCGATGACGGGCGCGTCATGCATTTGTCCCGCAGCTACCGAAACGACGACCTGCAGCCCATCGACGCATGGTGGGAGTCGGGGGCGCTGGACTTCGGCGCCGACTGGCGGCGCAAGTACAGCGGCCATGTGTGGGTGTCCATCAAGCCGGAAAGTCAGGGCTGCATCACCGTGACTGCCCAGTCCAACCGCAGGTCCGACCATGTGAAGAAGGAAGTGGCGGCCGGTCTGTCCACGCTGGTCAACGTGAATTTTGCCCACTGGTCCTTTGGCACCAACCGAAAGCCGCAGGTGCAGCGGGTCAAGCTGAAGGTGAAGAAGTTTGTGTTTTACAAGCTGATTTTCAGCAGCTGCTCGGCCTCGGCTACCGCCACCGTGCTCGGTGCCGATATCCGGCTGAGGGTGGCGGGTTATGAGCGGTGACACCTCATCCGACCCGCCTGAGGCGGGCCACCTTCTCCTCAAGGAGAAGGCTTTATGAAGGAAGGAGGCAACCATGCCTTTTACGAAATTGACAAAAGACATGGGCATCATCTCCAAACTGGAAGATGAGCCCAATGACGTGGGCGGCCTGACTGCCGCCCAGCTCAAGGCCAGGTTCGATGAGGCGGGAGAGGCGGTCAAGGCCTATCTGAACGATACTCTGCTGGCCGAACTGACCGCGCCCACCGCCGCCGATGCCCTGGGCGCCGTTCTGAACGGCGAGGGCGTGACGGTACAGCAGGCGCTGGATATGCTGGCTCTGGCCGGTGTGAAGTCGGGCAACGTGCCTCTGGGCGGCTACGAGGGCGACCTGCTGCGCAAGCGCTCGGACGCCCTGTACGACCTGGAGTGGGTGCAGCCCACCATGTTCACACCCTTTACCTTTGCCGCGTCCGACTGGGTGGCCGGGGAGGGCGTGTATCTGCTGACCATCCCTCAGAGCTATCATCAGCGTGCCGGCGCCCATTTCGGGTGCGCCCTGCGCCATCTGGTGGATGGGGCGCTCAGGTCCAACACCTGGGCCGTACAGGGAACCCAGAGCGCATGGGATCCCGACACCGCCGATGTGGTGCTGACCAGCCCCGACCCCTATGACGGGGCGGCTCTGTTTTACGGAGAGGGCATCCACATCGAGCGCGGCGGCAACGAGACCGCCGTGGTGCTGCTGACCGGCGACGAGGACGGCGAAGGCATCACAGCCGACCTCAACGGGGAGACCTATGAACTGGAAAACCTCAGCGAGGACGGCGCATCTGCCGCTGACGGCACCATTATCATCAAAGAACTGGAGGAATAAGCCGTGGCAACCAAATACATTCTCGATCAGATCAAGGTGGAGGGCGTTCTCTGTGATCTGATCGGCAAATCCAACGGCGAAAACGTCAGCGTCACCTACGGCGGTACCGAGATGACCCTGGCGGCGGCGCTGGCCAAGATCCTGACCGACGTGGCCGCTCTGCCCACCGACGCCGACGTGACTGCCGCCGTCACCGCCCTGAAGCAGGAGATGCTGGGCGACACCCCCGTGGAGGCCTACAACACCTTCACCGAGCTGGCCGGTTACATCGAGACCCATCAGGACGCCGCCGATGCCCTGACTGCCGCCATCGGCACCAAGGCCAGCCAGAGCGACCTGACTGCCCTGCAGAACACCGTCAACGCGCTGGGTACGCTGGCATCCAAGTCGACCGTCAGCGAGTCCGATCTGGACAGCGCCCTGAAGGAGAAGGTCAACGCCGCCAGCGAGGGCAACCATTCCCACAACAACAAGGCTCTGCTGGACACTTACACCCAGACCGAGGCCGATCTGGCCTCTGCCGTGACCCAGAAGCACAGCCATTCCAACAAGGCTTTGCTGGACACCTATACCCAGACCGAAGCCAATCTGGCCGCCGCCGTGACCCAGAAGCACACCCACTCCAACAAGACCACGCTGGACGCCGTCACCGACGCCAAGGTGGCGGCATGGGACGGCCTGCGCGGCGTGCGCTACGGCACGGCGGTGCCCTCCGACATGAAGAACGGCGAGCTGTTCATCAAGGTGGTCAGCGAGTAATCCGACGAAGGAGGGAACCCCATGGCAGTGACCGAGCGGGACGTGGTCCTGATGAGCCAGTCGGACGGGGGCCAGAGCATGGATTACCCCATCACCCGGCTGAAAAATATTGAAGCCACCGCCGATGTGAAAGACATTCCGGCGCAGGCCGATTACATTCCTCTGCTGGACAGCGCCGACAGCGGACAGATGAAAAAGGTGGCCCTGAGCCAGCTGAAATCGGCTCTGGGTGGCTCGGAAAGCACAGTCTATGAACTGGCCTTTGCCGCCGCCGACTGGACGGCAGGCACCGACGAATACACCATCACGGTTGCCCAGACCGCCCACGGACGAACCGGGCGCGCCTTCGGCTGCCGGCTGTGGCACAGCGTGGACGGTCTGCTCAAGGGCGATACCTGGGCGGTGGCGGGCACTGTGGTGGCCTACAGCAGCGGCGACGGCAGCGTCACCCTGACCGCCGGGGAAGCCTACGACGGCGTGGCCTGTTTTTACGACCTATGAGTGAATTGCAGCAGGCGCGGCAGCAGAAAAGCATTCTGTATGGCCGCATGAAGCAGGCCAATGCAGACCTGCTCAGCGCCACCGACGCCGCCGGGCGCAGAACACAGCGGGAGCGGCTGCGGCTGCTGCGTGATATGTACAAGGAGGCCTGCGCCGAGGTACGGCGTTTGGAGGGCGGCGATCTGTCCCAGGGGCAGAACGTCGGAAAAAACGGCAGAAAGCCGCCCTCCCGCATGGAGTCGGTCATGGCCTGCGGCGCCCTCTGGAGCGATCTGGAGGGAACCGCGTGGAGCCGTGCCGAGGGCATGCACTGGAACGACCTGCCCACCGCGGGCACCGGGCGGCAGATGAAGCAGATCGCCGAGCTGGTGCGCACCGCCATGGGCATGTGCACCGAAGCGCAGCTGCGCTATCTGGATGCCTATTACAACCAAAGGCTGACGCTGGAGGAGATCGGCGAGCGGTACGGGGTGGACGTCAGCACGGTGTCCCGCACACTGAAGCGGGGCAGAGGGCGCATCGAACAGTATGTGACCGCCAAGCTGCTGCTGGGCCGCTGCGTGGATCCGAACGGGCGGTTTGATTACATGAAGTTCCTCAACAGCGCCCGCATTCTGACCGAGCGGCAGAAGGAGATGGTCTATCTCATTCTGGCACGGGAGACATCCTACCGGGATATTGCCGGGTATCTGGAGCGCTCGCCCTCCACCGTGTGGCGTACCGCCGACCGGGTGGAGGAAAAACTGGGGGCGCTGGCCGTGCAGGTGGATGCCCACTGGTCGGCCATTACGGTGGAGCGGCGCGATTGGACAAGCCGCACCGAAAAGCAGCTGGCCGAGGATCTGGGCCTGTCGCCTGCCTTTTACTACCGCATCGTGCGCCGGGGAGAACGCATGGACGGCCTGCCCCTGCTGTACTGCGCCATCCTGTGCCGTCTGGCGGCAGGAGAGAGCGCCGAGGGTGCGGCAAAGGGACTGGGTTGCTCCAAAGTGCTGGTCAAAAAGGTGCGGCGGCAGTTTGGGCATTTGCCCCTGCCCGATTTTACCGAGGATTATCACCCCAAGGCGGTGAAAAAGACCTGCCTGCCCGACAATCCCCTGATCCTGACGGGGAGTGGGGATGCCATCATTGACCGCATTGACGCGGCGACCTATCAAGCGCTGCAGGAGAAGTATGGAGGTGAGTGCCATTCTGGTACATAAACGAACACTGGGGGTACTGCAATGGTACTGGGACGGGGTCAGCTACGTGACCTTTGACGGGGTACAGCGGCCCAAAATGGCACCCGTGACGCTGGAAAGCCATGATCTGAATGCAGAAGAGTGGTGGCAGGTGCCCAACGGCACCCCTCTGGCCCGCAAGATCGCCCTGTGCTATCCCTTCTTTGACCCGGTGGAGGCGGAAGGACAGCTGGTGGACGCCGTTGCGTGGCCCGACTGGAAGCGGTACGGGGAGGCCGAACCGCCCGCCGCACCCGGCTCGGTCTGCGTGAAGCGAGGAAAGTACAACCGGAGGAGGAACGGGCGTGGAGCATGAATTTGAGGGCCGCCTGACCCGTGTGGAGGAGCGCTCCAAGTCCAACTCCCACCGACTGGACGAGGTGGAGCGGCGGCAGGACGACCTGGATAAGCTGGTGTCCTCGGTGTCGGTGCTGGCCGCCAAACAGGAGCAGGTGGAGACCGACGTGAAAGAAATGAAGGCCGACGTCAAGACCCTGATCGGCAAGCCGGCCCGCCGGTGGGACGCCATGGTGGATAAGATCCTCTGGGCGGTGGCGGCGGCGGTGGTGGCCTTTGTGCTGGGACGGATCGGATTATGAGTGCGGAGGGTGTGCAGCGTGACAGGGCGCGGAGACGCAAGAGGAACGGAAAGGGGAGCTTTTTATCAAGAACATCATCAATAAGAACTGGCTCAAGGCGGCGCTGGTGCGCGCCGTCAAGACCGTGGCGCAGACCGCCGTGGCCACCATCGGCACCGCCGCCGTGCTGGATCAGGTGGACTGGCTTCTGGTGGGCAGTGCCGCCCTGCTGGCAGGGGTGCTGTCCCTGCTGACCAGCGTGGCCGGTCTGCCCGAAGTGAAGACGGAGGAATGAATGGAACACCGGATCCAATTTATGACCGAAAACGACTGCTGGAAAGCGGGGCGGACCATCGCTCCCAAGGGAGTTATGGTTCACTCCTGCGGTGTGGCCCAGCCCAACGTGGAGGTCTTTCTGAAAACATGGAACGTGCCGGGGTACACCGCCTGCGTCCACGCCTTTGTCCATGAGGGGGGCGTGGTGCAGACCCTGCCGTGGAACCGCCGCGGCTGGCACGCCGGCGGCGCCGCCAACAACACCCACATCGGCTTTGAGATCTGCGAGCCGGCTGGGCATACCTACAAGGGCGGTACCATGGTGGGGTACGATGCGGAGAAAAACGAGGCGTATTTCCGCAAAGTCTATGCCAACGCGGTGGAGCTGACCGCCCAGCTTTGTAAAATCTACCGTCTGGATCCGCTGGAGGATGGTGTCATCCTCTGCCACAGCGAGGGACATGCCCGGGGAATTGCCAGCAATCACGCCGACGTTATGCACTGGTTCCCTAAGCACGACAAGACCATGGACGATTTCCGTGCCGACGTGGCAAAAGCCATGGAACCGGACAAGCCTGCGGCCGAGTACAAGGTATATCCCTTGCTGGAGGATACCCCGGTCTGGTGCCGCCCCTCCCTGCAAAAGGCCATGGACCGCGGGGTGCTCAAAGGCACCGGAGGGGGCCGGCTGGACGTCAGTGAGGATTTTTGCAAGGTGATGACCGTGCTGGACCGGTTGGGCCTGCTGGATGAAGGAGGACAAGCATGAGTGGAGCGTATAAAACACTTGCCGATAACGAGCTGGTGACCAAAACAAGCAAGAAAAACAAATTGACCGACGGCGTACAGGCCGCTGTGGAGCAGAGCCCCAAGCAGAACCTGACCGTCAAAAACAAGCTGACCCAGATTGCGGAGCAGACAAACAGCAATCGGGTCGAGGAAGAGCCGACTGTGGAGAAAACGCAGGACACCGGACTGACCGTGCCGGAATTCACCTTCGGTACCCAGATCGAGGACTATTCCCCCTATCTGCAGCAGATGTACCAGACCAAAAAGCAGGCCGCCATGGCCGAGCTGAAAAACGCTTACGACAACAGTGTGGCCGAGCTGAATCGGGCCGAAAGCGGTCTGGCGGAGGGCTACCGGGCCGTACGCAACGAGACGGCGGGCGCCCACGAACAGGAGCGGCGCAATTTTGCCGAGTATGCCGCCGCCAACGGCCTGAACAACGGTGCCGCCGGTCAGGCCGAACTGGCCCGCGGCGTGACGGTGCAGAACAACATGAACACCATCCGTACCGCCGAGGCCAATGCCATGGCCGACCTGACCCTGCAGCGGGCACAGGCCGAAACCGAGTACAACGCTGCCATCGCGCAGGCCGAGTACACCGGCGAATACGAACTGGCGGCCGCCCTGTACGAGGAAAAGGTGCGTGTGCAGGAGGCGCTGATCGAGGCCGAGATCCGCCAGCAGCAGTATGCACTGGAGCGTTACAAGCTGCAGTATCAGGCCCAGCGAGATGCCATCTCGGACGAGCGGTATGAAGCCGAGCAGGCGTTTGCTCAGCAGCAGTACGAACAGGAGCAGGCCATCGCCCTGCAGCAGTATCAGGACGGACTGGCGCTGCAGCAGGCTGCCCAGGCGCTGAAGGCGGCCGAGCAGGCCGATTCTTCGGCGCTGGCATGGGCATCGCAGGCGCTCAAGGAAAAAGAGCAGGCCGATTCTCTGGCATTGTCGCAGGCAGCCCAGACGCTGAAAGAGAAGGAACAGGCCGAGGAGGCCGAACTGGCATGGGCCGAGCAGGCTTTGAAAGAGAAGGCGCAGGAGGACGAAATGGAGCTTGCCTGGGCCGAACTGACAAAGGAGGAGCAGCAGGATCTGGCGGCGCAGGCGCTGGCGCAGAAAAAGCAGGAGGATGCTGCCGCTCTGGCATGGGCAAAGCAGGAACTGGCGCAGAAAAAGTACGCCGACAGTCAGGCCAAATCCCAGAACACGGGAACTACGGCGGCTGCACAGGTACGCGGCGGCACGGGTATCGCGACGGGTCAGGGCGTGGGCAATATGCACACGCTGCGGATCGTGAAATAGTGGAGAAAAAGGGAGTGTTGCAAATGCAACACTCCCACAGCCTGTCAAAAAAGTCCTTCGGATTTTTTGACAGGCTTCAAAATGCCGTTACTTTCG
>JAZOBG010000038.1:0-4241 GCA_045595865.1 Oscillospiraceae bacterium | reverse complement strand
GGCACGCTTGACGGCCTTGACGATCTCGCTGATGACCAGAGGCATCAGGCCCAGGATCACGACGGCGACCCACTCGATGGCGGTCAACGGGGTGACGCTGAAGATGCCGCGCAGGAAGGGAACCAGCAGGACGGCCAGCTGCAGCACCAGACCGACCAGGAAGGACTTGTTCATGGTGGGGTTGGTGAAGAAGCCGATCTTGAAGATGGACTCGTTGTCGCTGCGCACGGCGAAGGCACGGGTCAGCTCGCAGAACACCAGGGTGGCAAAAGCCATGGTGTTGGCGGTACCGTCGGCCACGGCGGGGTCGGACAGGACGTACTCGCCCAGCAGGTAGGCGGCCAGAGTGATCAGACCGACCAGAACGCCGTAGAACACCATGCTGACGGCAAAGCCGTGGGCAAAAATGCTGTCCTTGGGGTTGCGGGGCTTCTGCTTCATGACGTCTTTTTCCACGGGCTCCATGCCCAGTGCCAGAGCGGGCAGCGAGTCGGTGACCAGGTTCAGCCACAGCAGCTGAATGGGAACCAGAGGCATCTGGTGGAAGTTGAATACGGTGGCCAGGAAGATGATGATGATCTCACCGATGTTGCAGGACAGCAGATACTGGATGGACTTCTTGATGTTGGAGTAAATGCCGCGGCCCTGCTCAACGGCAGCAACGATGGTGGCAAAGTTGTCGTCGGTCAGGATCATATCGGCAGCGCCCTTAGCCACGTCGGTGCCGGTGATGCCCATGGCGCAGCCGATGTCGGCCACCTTCAGGGCGGGAGCATCGTTGACACCGTCGCCGGTCATGGCAACGATGCTGCCCTTGGACTGCCATGCCTGAACGATGCGCATCTTATGCTCAGGGGACACACGGGCATAGACGGCGTACTTCTCCACGTCGCGCTCCAGCGTGGCCTGATCCATGGCATCCAGATCTTCGCCGGTAATGGCCAGGTCGCCGTCACGGAAAATATCCAGCTCTTTGGCAATGGCCACGGCGGTCAGCTTGTGGTCGCCGGTGATCATGACGGGACGGATACCGGCATCATAGCACTCGGCAACAGCCTGCTTGACTTCCATACGGGGCGGATCGATCATGCCGATCAGGCCCACGAAGGTCAGGCCGGACTCCAGTTCTTCGCTGGTCAGTTCGCCCTCGGGCAGAGCGTCGATATCCTTATAGGCGGCGGCCAGAACGCGCAGAGCCTTTTCAGCCATGGCGGCGTTGGCATTCAGCGCCTCGGTCTTGTCGGCATCAGTGATGACGGTTGCGGAGCCGTCCAGAATATGGGTGCAGCGGGACAGCAGCACGTCAGGAGCGCCCTTGACCATGACGCGCAGTTTGCCGTTGACGGGGTGAACGGTGCTCATCAGCTTACGGTCGGAATCGAAGGGAAGCTCGGCCACACGAGGCATTTCGGCTTCCATCTTGTTCTTGTCCATGCCGTCCTTGTAGGCGGCATCCACGAAGGCAGTTTCGGTGGGGTCACCGGCCAGCTTGATAGTGCCGTCCTCGTTGTAGGTCAGGATGGTGTCGTTGCACAGGGAGGTGATGGTCAGCGCCTCGGCGCGGTGCGCATCACGCTTGCTCCACACTTGGGTGACGGTCATCTTGTTCATGGTCAGGGTGCCGGTTTTATCGGAGCAGATGACCGAAGCGCAGCCCAGGGTCTCCACGGCGGGCAGCTTCTTGATGATGGCGTTGCGCTTGACCATGCGCTGCACGCCCAGTGCCAGCACGATGGTAACCACGGCGGCAAGACCTTCGGGGATGGCGGCAACAGCCAGAGAAACGGCGGTCATGAAGATCTCCAGCAGGGGACGGTGATAGAGCAGACCCACCACGAACATGACGACGCAGACGGCCAGACAGACGATGGACAGGGTCTTGGAAATCTCGCCCATCTTCTTCTGCAGGGGGGTCTCGCCGTCATCCTCGTTCATGAGCATGTTTGCGATGCGGCCCACCTCGGTGTTCATGCCGGTAGCGGTGACCACGCAGGTGGCGCGGCCGTTGGTGATGACGGTGGAGGAAATGACCATGTTCTTGCGGTCGCCCAGCACGGTTTCCTCGGGCAGGGAATCAATGGCCTGCTTGGAAACAGGAACCGACTCACCGGTCATGGCGGCCTCGTCGGCCTTCAGGTTGGCGGCCTCCAGAATGCGGGCGTCGGCAGGGACCATGTCGCCGGCTTCCAGCACGAAGATGTCACCGGGGACCAACAGGTTGGTCTCCAGACGGACGACCTCGCCGTTACGGATCACTTTTGCCAGCGGAGCCGACATTTTGCGAAGGGCTTCCAGAGCCTTATTTGCATTGTTTTCCTGTGTGATGGAGATCACGGCGTTGACCACAACGATCAGCAGGATGATGGCGGGTTCCACCCAATCGGTGAAGCCGCTGGACACGAAGGACAGGACGGCGGCGATCAAAAGAACGATGATCATGGGGTCCTTCATCTGAAGCAGAAAGCGCTTGATCAGACTGTCTTCCTTCTGGGCTTCGAGTTCATTTCTTCCATACTGTTCCAGACGCTTGGCAGCTTCTTCAGTGGTCAGACCGGTGGTCTGGTTCGTCTCCAGCTCGGACAAGGTCTCGGCAGGAGTTTTAGTGAACCATTGACTCAAGACGAACACTCCTTTTCTATTCATATTGGGTTTCTTGACTATATCAAATACGGGGGACGAAAGCAGTGGAGTTCCGTCGGCACCGGAAATAAAAAAGACTTATCCGCAGCGACCTTGCCACGGATAAGTCTCATCATTTCATACAAGGCCAGGCCGGTAAAACCGTCCACGGTGTTGGCGCCTGTCACAGGAAAACCTGCTGACTACTCCCTTATCGCAAAAATATTTTAACAATGCAAATATATGGTTGTCAAGGGAAAATTTGCACTTCTGCCCGTGGTTATGCGTAATGTTCCAGTGATTCGGCGGTTTTGGCCTGCTTTTCTTCAAGTGCCTGCTGAAGCAGCATGTCCTTCACTTTCATCAGACGGATGGTGTTGGCACGCTCGTTTTCCTCCAGCTTCATGGAGATATACTTGATGGTCTCCTGCATCTGGGGGATCTTGACATATTCCAGTGCGTTGACGCGGCGGCGGGTCTTCTCAATCTCCTCGGCCAGCAGCTGGGAGGTCTTTTCGATCTGCGCCAGTTTCAGCATATCCTGAAACACCTGGGCCAGCGCGTCCACGGCGGTGTCCAGCTCACCCGAGGTGGCGGCAAAGCCGTAGGGGTAGAACTCGCCGGGGTCGTCAGCTTTGGTTTTGAAATGGTATTCCGGCACGTTGACCGACATGACATTTTTGAAGGTCATATTCAGTTCCACGCTCTGCTTGGGATAGAGCAGCGCCTGCTGCATAGCCTCGGAGGACATGACAGCCGAAGCCACGGTGAAAGAACCGTGTGCCCGTTTCAAGCCCTCTTCCACCTTGGTGCGCAGGGCGCGGTTTTCGCGCACCACATCCATGAACTGCTTCATCAGTTCGTCGCGCTTATCCTTGAGCAGCTTGTGGCCGCGGATGGAGGTCTTCAGACGGGCTTTCAACTTGGTCAATTCCTGCCGGGTAGGGTTTACGTTGATTGCCGGCATCGCTTACCCCTCCTTTTGGGGCAAATATTTTTCGATATACTCGGTTTTAATACGCTTCAACTCGCCCTTGGGCAGAATGGACAGCAGCTCCCAGCCCAGATCCAAAGTTTCAAACACGGAGCGGTTCTCGTCGGTGCCCTGAGAGACGTAGCGACGCTCGAACTCATCGGCGAACTTAGCGTACAGCAGATCGGTGGGAGACAGGGCAGCTTCGCCCAGAATGGACATCAGTTCCTTGTTCTCCTTGCCGGTTGCGTAGGCGGCGAACAGCTGGTTCATGGTGTTGGCGTGATCCTCGCGGGTCTTGCCCACACCCACGCCCTTGTCCTTCAGACGGGACAGGGAGGGAAGCACGTCCACCGGGGGATTGACGCCGGCGCGGAACAGCTGACGGGAAAGAATGATCTGACCCTCGGTAATATAGCCGGTCAGGTCGGGGATGGGATGGGTCTTGTCGTCCTCGGGCATGGTCAGAATGGGCACCATGGTAATGGAACCCTTCTTGCCCAGCTGTCGGCCGGCACGCTCGTACATGGTGGCCAGGTCGGTGTACAGGTAGCCGGGATAGCCGCGGCGGCCGGGAACTTCCTTCTTGGCGGCCGAAACCTCACGCAGCGCCTCGGCGTAGTTGGTGATGTCAGTCAGGATGACCAGA
>JAZOBG010000037.1:0-19532 GCA_045595865.1 Oscillospiraceae bacterium | reverse complement strand
ACTGGTCATTGTGCTGTGGCTGTTCTCCTTCAACCAACTAATGCTCTCCTCCATCCACCCTACTCTGGCCGACAGCCGCGGCGTGAAGGTGTTCTGGCAGGAGGCTCTGTTCAGCGTTGCCATCGCAGTAGTAGTCACCATTTCCATGACCTGGGTGGGCCTGCTTGTCATCAATTCCCTGTTGGTACTTCCCGGTGCCGCCGCCCGCAATCTGGCCCGCAACATCCGGCAGTACCATCTGTACTCTCTGGTATTCGCCATCGTGTCCGGTATCGCCGGCTTGATGCTCTCCTACTACTTAGGCTCCTCGGCCGGTGCGTCCATCACCCTTTGTCTGGCGGTCATCTTTGCGATCTCCTTCCCCCTGCGCAACCGCCGTATCTGAATAAAAATATCCTCTTCGACTTCTGAAGCCGGAGAGGATATTTTTTATTCATCTGTATGCCTGTGGAAACCTCCCCGTCGGCCGTCGCGGCCGGGGTGCTCTGCGCGCTCTTCCCTTCCCGCACGCGCTCGGAAAGTAACTTCCGCTCGTCCGTCTTGCGCACCGGCTGCCTGTTCCGCTTCGTAATCCAGGATACGCCGAAACTGTGTTTCATACAGTTCCCGATAAATCCCGTTCTGTTCCAAAAGATCCTCATGACTGCCTTCCTCGGCAATACATCCATCTTTCAGGACAAGAATACGGTCTGCTTTCAACACGGTGGACAGGCGGTGAGCAATCACGATACAAGTGCGGCCGACCATTACCTTCTCCAGCGCATCCTGAATTGCGTTTTCCGAAATGGAATCCAGAGAGCTGGTCGCCTCGTCCAGTATGAGGATTCTGGGATCCTTCAGCACCACGCGGGCAATCGAAATGCGCTGCTTCTCGCCACCGGACAGCTTTAGCCCCCGATTGCCCACCAATGCATCGTACCCATCGGGCTGACTTACGATGAAATCATGGATGTTGGCGATCCGGCAGGCCTGTTCCAGCTCTTCCTGCGTGGCGTCCTCCTTGGCATAGAGCAGGTTTTCCCGGACAGTTCCGTTGAACAGATAGGTATCCTGACTGACTGCGCCGATGTTTCGCCGCAGGTGGGTCAAATCAAAATCACGCACATCCACCCCGCCGATGGTCACACTGCCACCGGTCACATCATACAGACGAGGGATCAGATTGACCACGGTGGACTTTCCCGCTCCGGAAGGCCCCACCAAAGCATACATCTTTCCGCCCGGGATCGTAAAATGAATGTCATTCAACAAAGGCTTGTCCGCACTGTAGGAAAAGTTTACGTGATGGAAACAAACGTCAGCATCGGTCACATCGGGAGTCGCACCGTTGTCCGGGGACACGATGTCATTTTTCAGGTCAAAGTAATCGAAAATACGGGTAAACAGTGCCAGAGACCGCGTAAATTCCACTTGAATATTCAGCAGCGACTGCACGGGACGGTACATACGGTTGATCAGCGCCACTGTCGATGTAATGATGCCTACGGTCAAAGAGGGGTCCATTCGGCTGATAATCAGCCAGCCGCCGGCAAAGTAGATCAGGAGGGGGCCGACCTGAGTAAACATGCCCATGATAACGGTAAACCATTTGCCGCTGCGCTGCTCCTTCATAGACAGGTTCATAACCTCGCCATTGACCGCACGGAAACGCTCGTATTCCTGTTCTTCTTTTGTAAACAGCTTGACAAGCAGTGAGCCGCTGACACTGAGCGTCTCGTTGACCAGTTGGTTCATCTCATCATTTTTCTCCTGACTTTCCGACGCCAACTTCCACCGGGTCTTGCCCACGGAGCGTGTCGGAATAATCAGAAGCGGAATGACCGCAATGCCCACGATGGCCAACTGCCAACTCATGGATAACAGAGCAACCAGCGTCGTGATCACCGTTGCAGTATTGCTGACAATGCTGCTCAATGTACCGGAGATCACCGAGCTGACACCGCTGATATCGGTGTTCATGCGGGTGATGATGTCGCCCTGCTTTTCCGAAGTGAAAAAAGCATGGGGCATTCGCTGCAGGTGGTAGTACATCTGGTTCTTCATATCATAGATGATGCGCTGAGATATCCATGCATTGATATAGCTTTCCAGTACACCGATGATCTGGGATACGGCCAACGTTACGAAAGCCATCAGCAACAACTGAATCAGCAGTGCCATGTCCTTGCCGATCAGCGCCTCATCCACGATCCGGCCCATGATGATGGACGGAAGCAGTCCCACCGTTGCCGACAATAAAATGGCAACGAAAACAAACAGGAATTGCAGCCAATAAGGCCTTAAATATGAGAGTATACGCGCCAGAAGCGCTTTAGTCACCTTGGGCTTATTCTTCTTCTCCTCTTCGGTCAGGAAATTGCGCGGCCCGCGGCCACGTCCACCCGGACCCGGCATCGGTGGAGGCATAACCCATTCCCCTTTCTGTATAAATAGTTTGGTACCTATATTATACGCGTGTAACCCGGTTTGCACAAGGCCATTTTACAAAGCAATCAAGCAGCAATGCAAAGCAAAACATCTGATTAGTAAAAAACCTCGCCGAAGCGAGGTTTTTTGATTAAATCAATTCTTTTATGTCAATGTTCACACCGGACAGACCGACCTTTGCGCCGCCCTTTGCCTCATCGGACTCGGAGTGAGCCAACAGCCACTTGTTGCGTGCAGTCATAATTTCATCTTCCGGGATCCTATTCTCCATGATCGGACGGTCGGTGTTGGTCAGCCAAGGCAGGGCAACCAGTACGCGGAACCCCTTGTTGGGATCGCAATGGCAGGGCGCATAGTGCAGCGTGGTGGCATAGACCTCCACCAGTACACCGGCAGGGACCTTGAACGCCTTGACTTTTGCCGTATCCAAAACACCGTCTTCGATCTCATCCTGCTTGGCCAGCAGAAGGATAAAATCCTCGGTACCCAGATTGAATTCGGAATCTCTGTGATATTCCAGACAATTCAGCTTGGTATTGTGGCCGTTGCACCAACCCAGCTGGGTGGGCATACCGCCAAAACAGTGCTCGCTGATCTCCACGGCAGCAGGCAGTTCCTGCAGCACAGGATCGGTCGGAACGTAACCCACATTCTCGGGCAGCGGGGTGGTTCCCAGAGCGTCCAGAATCTCTTTCACAGCATCATCCAGACCGGTGACGATCTGACCATAGGCCTTAAATTCAGCGTCATAAACAGAATACAACTTCAACATATTCCCCTCGTTTCAAAAGAAATTGGCGGCACGACCAAAACGATCGTGCCGCCGCAACATATTAATTATTCTTCCTCGCCGCAGCAGCCGCAGTCGCACTCATCGGACAGGTCGATGGCGAAACGCTCCTCGCAGTTGGGGCACTGGATAACGCCGGCTTCCAGGACGGAGGCGTCGATCACCAGCTCTTCTTCACAGTTGGGACACTCGACCTCGAAGAAATCGTCGTCTTCGTCGTAGTCGTCCTCGTCCTCGTCCTCATAATCGTAGTCATCCTCGAAGAGTTCCTCTTCCACGACCTCCAGGTCGTCGGAAATGGCCTCGATCTCCTCGGCCAGAACTTCGATATCGCCCTCGATATCTTCCAGGTTCAGGCTGACCTCTTCCAGAACGTCGATGATGGCGCCCAGCAGCTTGGCCTCCTTGGAAGTTTCGGTATCCAAAGCCATGCCGTCAAACATGCCCTTGATATAAGCAACCTTCTCAGCAACAGTCATCTTGAAAACTCCTTTCTCGTGTGGATACAGGATTTATGGGCAATTAGCCCTTGCAGCGCTCCAGATACTCGCCGGTACGGGTGTCGATGCGGATCTTGTCACCCTCGCTGATGAACAGGGGGACCTTGATCTCAGCGCCGGTCTCCAGAGTAGCGGGCTTGGTCACGTTGGTGGCGGTGTTGCCGGCAAAGCCGGGCTCGGTCTCGGTGATCTCCAGCTCAACAAAGGTGGGAGGCTCGACCATAAAGATCTTGCCCTTGTAGCTATGGATCTTGCAGGTCATGTTCTCCTTGACGAAACGGAAGTTGTCGTCCAGCAGCTCGGAACCGATGGGAACCAGATCGTAGGTCTCGCCATCCATGAAGTAGTACAGATCGCCGTCGTTGTAGCTGTACTCCATGTCCTTACGCTCAACAAAGGCCTGCTCGAACTTGGCAGTGGGGTTGAAAGAGGTCTCGGTCACGCCGCCGGTAATGACATTCTTCATCTTGGTGCGCACGAAAGCAGCACCCTTACCGGGCTTAACATGCTGGAACTCGACGACCTGCATGACCTGGCCGTCCATCTCAAAGGTAACACCGTTACGGAAATCGCTGGCAGTAATTGTAGCCATTTTATACATCCTCCAAACAAGGTTTATCAATTTTTACGCAGAAATAATTTTACATTATTATTCCCGCATTTGCAAGGGGTTTCTCACAGAATAATGAGTTCTTTGGGGTATTTGGTAATGTTTTCGCAGCCCTGTTCGTTCAGAATCAGCACATCTTCAATGCGAACGCCAAACTTGCCGGGCAGGTAAATACCGGGTTCTGCGGAAATGACCGCACCCACGGGCATAGGATCGGAATTAGAAGGTGCCGCGTTGGGACTTTCGTGGATTTCGATACCCAAACTGTGTCCAAAAGAGTGGCCGAAGTATTCACCGTAACCGGCATCGGCAATGACCTTGCGGGCGGCGCCGTCGATTTCCTTACCGGTTGCACCGGCCTTTGCGGCAGCGATACCGGCCAACTGAGCCTGCAGCACGATGTCGTAGACCTTGCGCATTTCCTCGGTGGGCTGACCCACAACCACGGTACGGGTGGTGTCAGAGCAGTAGCCGTTGACCACACAGCCGAAGTCGATGGTCACGAAATCACCCTCCTGGATCTTGCGCAGGGAGGGTACAGCATGGGGTTTGCTGCTATTGGGGCCGGAGGCGATGATGGTGTCAAAACTCTTTTTCTCGGCACCGAAACGGATCATGTTATACTCCAACAGAGCAGCAATTTCCTTTTCGGTAACACCAACCTTCAGAGACTTCAATGTCTCCTCCAAAGCCTGCTCAGCAATGGCCTGAGCGGCCTTCATGGCCTCTACTTCATCGGCATTCTTGGCGGCACGCAGGGTACCGACCAAAGAAGATGCAGGCAGCAATTCGGCCTCGACACCCTCACTCCACAGCTGATGGGCGGAAACCGTCATATAATCCTCTTCAAAGCCAATTTTCTTCAGACCATGCTCCTTGGCCAAAGCATCAACGGTAGCCCGGTAGTTGCGACCCTGCTCGGGCATGGCAACATGGTCGGCCTGCACCAATTCACCGGCAGCTTCGATGTAGCGGGAGTCGGTGTAATACCAGCTCTCGTTGGGGGTGATCAGCGCCACGCCTTCACCATGGAAACCAACGGCATAAAACTCACCGGGCTCGCTGGTAATCAGCATAGCATCCAGACCGTACTCGGGCAGCTTGGCTGCGATCTGCTTGATATGATTCATAATGAGCACTCCTTATATGCTTTACTTGCTTTTCTTTTCCTTGATTCGGCTGACGTAGTCCAAGTTAACCAACTCGATTCCGGTCTTGGTCTGAACGGAAACCCAGTTTCCTTCCACTGTATCAACCACGCCCTGAACACTGTTTCCATTCTCCGAATAGACCTGACACTGCTTGCCAACAAAACGCTGAATCAATTCATTCATGGGGAGATTTCCTCTCTTTCTTCTGACTCGACTGACACGCCGTACATTCTTTTTCTGCTGATGGGTTACAAACAAAATGAGCCATAGAGCAATGATGCTGTAATATGCCGGGTTCAAGGTATCACCCGCTCTCTGTACATCTGATATATATTTTTCATGGTTAGAGCATCCTGCGCCTGTGTGCCGGCACTCTCACAAATAACAGTAGGACTCCAGCCACGCTTCGCAATTTCAGCCAACAATGGCTCAGGATCCGGGCCGAAACCTTGGTTGTTTTCAAAGGTCACATGGCACTTCTCGCCACCTTTGGGGGTAAAGGCAATGCGGGAGAAATGGCTGTGGAACCGGCTGGCCCGGTCTTCACCCAGCACTTGCTTCATGCGGTCAAGGATACGGACAAACGCTTCGGTACCCTCGTCGGCACCCAGGCTACGGGCATACAGATGGCCAAAATCCACCGTGGGCAGCAGGCGTTCGTCCAGTTCGCACAACTCAAGCACCTCGTCCAGATCGCCCAACTGATTGATCTTACCCATAGTTTCGGGACACAGAGTAATATGTCCGTATCCCTCGCCGTCGCAGGCCCGGATCACTTCCGCCATAGAGCGAAGAGAGATTTCCTGCGCCTCCCGCCTGGTACGCTTCATCAGGGAACCGGAATGTACCACCACACGGGTGGCTCCCATCCAATCGGCGGCACGGCAGGCTGAGAGAACGTAGCCCACCGTCTTTTTCAGACTTTCCGGATCAGGGTTGGCAAGACTGACGAAATAGGGAGCGTGTAAAGTCAGCCCAATACCCGCCTGTCTGGCGCGGCTGCCCAGTTCACGGGCGCTCTCCTCGCTGATGTTTACTCCGCGGCCACACTCGTATTCATACAGGTCAAGCCCCAGCAATGCCAGCCAACCGGGGGCATCCAGAGAGGATTTATAAGGAAAATCAATTGAATTTCCTCCGGGGCCGAATGTTGCACTCATATTTTTCTCCTTCACAAAATGATCTCCATGGTCACCTCGCGGTCACAGACAGACCCATCGGAGCAAACCGAATAATCCAGTGCTTTCAGAAAACCACAACTCTGATGCGTCACCAAAGATGGGATATTTTTCTTGTTAACATGAGAATAAATTCTTGTCCCGGCAGGAAGCAGCGCCACCACCGCTTTGATCAATTGTTTTGCATGTCCCCGTTTCCGATAGTCCGGGCGAGTTTCCAGGGCTTCCATCAGCATACCTTCCGGGTGCTGCTCCAATCGCAGGGCAGACACATAACGTCCGTCTTCCGTCCAGATGTAGTATGTTCCTTTGGCCGTTCCGAAAAATCCACCCAGCAGGTAACTGCGAAACTCATCCTGCGCCAGTTCCATCTGCCGCGTCGGTGCTTCTTCCGGCCAAAAGTATGAACCGTTTTCTTCGTTCCCTTCGGCATACACTTCCATCAATGCCGAGAAATCCAGTTTTTCAAAACTGTTTGCAAAAATCAGCATCGTTTTTCTCCCCTATTGGACAACCATCGGAACGGCAGTTCCGCAGCATAGCGCAGATAACGCCCCGGGTTTCCGGCCAGACGAATGGGCTTAACCAGAATGGTGGTCACTCCGGCACGGTTTCCGCCCAGGACGTCGGTAAAGATCTGATCTCCTACAAGAGCAGTTTGCTGCACCGTTACGCCCGTCTGCTCCATCGCCTGATAGAAACTTCCGGTTTTGGGTTTTCCCGCGTGACCAATGAACGGCACACCAAGTCCTTCACTGAACATGCGCGGGCGGTTTGCATGGCGGTTGTTGGACAAAACAAACAGTGTTACCCCCATCTCCTTCAACCGCTCGTTCCAGTCGCGCACTTCATCTGTGGGCAAAGGAACACCGTAAGGAACCAATGTATTATCCAAATCGGCCAGCAGCAGACAAATTCCCGCCGCCTTCAGAGCCGATAAATCAATATCGTAGATGCTGTCGCAGACCATATCTGCAGTCAAAGAAAAAGCCATGGTTCACCCCGTCTATTCTTCCGGTTCGTTGCATACATTGAAATTATAGCACGATATAAATTGTAAGGCAACACCGCAAAACTAAGGAGGAAACCCATGTTGGACAAAACCAGATTGATCCTGACCTCTCCCCCGGACTCTGCCAACGCAGCCACAGCCTTCGGCCTTCCCGTGGGGCACATGGCTTACCGCATCGGCCCGGGCGCCCGTTTGCTGCGCGCTGACATTTCCATCAATCTGCGGGGCGGATTGATGGTGGTAGACTCAACCACCTTTGACGGACGCGGAGACCCAGCATCCTTTTGTCAGCAACTGGTTCGTGAATGCGCCGTTCGGGGATTTGACGGTGCTATTCTGGACTTCGAAGGGCAGCCATATCCGTTGCTGGGACAAATCATCCATAGGCTGGGCGGCATGTTCGCCCGACGCGGCTGGCCATTGTACGTAACCGAGGCCTATTCCGGTTATTCCGACCAAACCCGGGTCATCATCCCCTCTGCCCTTTCCGGCGGCTCCCTTTCCAACCGGCTGGAAGATGCCGTGGACCGATACGGAGCACAAAGGGTCACTTTGGGCATTCAGCGTACGGCAGAAGACTTTACCCTACCCGCACCCAACGGGTGCGGCACCCCCCTGACCCGCGAAGAACTGGAGCAACACATTCAATACCGTGGCGCATCGATTTTCTTTTCCGATGAACTATGTGCCCATTATTTTACCTATATGTCCAGGCAAAGCGGTGCCCATTTCGTACTGTTTGATAATGCCGCCTCCATCCGCAAAAAAATACAGATCGCCCGACAGTTCGGTCTATGCGCATGCATTCTGGCATGGCCCGAAGTGGACGACATTCTTGCTGCGATTCTGGCTTAATTCACCGCATAAAAGCAGAAGGCCCCGCTGATGCGAGGCCCGAATCGTTTCCTGACGGATCAATCTTTTGGGATAATCCCTTTAATCTGTGCAATCAGCTTTCCCGATTCACACTGAAGGTTCGTATAAAGGCATTGTTTGGAACATATCATGCATCGTTTTTCGGTCTCCGTCTTTTTCTTATCTAAAAACTCGCGAAATTCTTTGTTCATTACATCGGGACAATTCGGGTTATCCAACGGGCAGTGATTTCTGCAAAGAGGGCAAAACTCCATTCTGCTCTTCACCTCCAATTTTTCATTCGATTATACCATGCATTCTCCCTGCCTGCAATTTCAAATTTCCTGCACATGTAAGAAATGTAAAAACCCCGTACCGAACGGTACGGGGTTTCGTCTGTGAATTAATAGAACTTCTTACGGTTCTTGCGAGCAGCCTCAGACTTCTTGCGACGCTTGACGCTGGGGCTGTCATAGTACTCGTGCTTGCGCACATCAGCCAGCACGCCGGACTTAGCGCAGCTGCGCTTAAAACGCTTCAGGGCGCTTTCCAGAGACTCATTTTCACGCACGCGGACTTCCGACATTTATTTCCCTCCCTCCGATATGATGGCGCAGATGCCATCAAGCAAGGGCCATGCAAACCAAATTGATAGCTATGGCTTTATAACAGTGATATTATAAGCAATACTTCCCCCATTGTCAAGGACGATTTTTCATCCTTGACGAGAAAATTTATTTCTAATCTCTTGACAAACACACTTTAGTTCGCTAAAATATTTTTATATTAAACGGCGATGAAGGGAAAAAGATGCGGCCCTCCCGCTCAGAGAACCGGTGGTTGGTGCGAACCGGCGCGTGGAACCTGCATGGATACTGGCCCCCGAGCCGCTTGCCTGAGGCATTTGCTTAGGGTGAGCCGTCCGGCCCCGTTACCGGCCAAGGCCTTGTTTGAGGCCGTTGAGCGTCGCTCCGGCAACGGACGACGGAATTAGGGTGGTACCGCGCAAGAGCTTGCGCCCCTGACAAAATTTTGTCCGGGGGCTTTTTTTATACCCAAACGCCCCCACAAGGAGGACTGTCCCATGAAAAAGGCATACGAAAAGTACATCCCCTTTGTACCCATTGCCCTGCCCGACCGCACCTGGCCGGAAAAGCAGATTACCAAGGCCCCCATCTGGTGTTCGGTCGACCTGCGCGACGGCAATCAGGCCCTGATCGACCCCATGAGCGTCAAGGAGAAGGTCGAATTCTTCCACACGCTGGTGGATGTGGGCGTAAAAGAGATCGAGGTGGGTTTTCCCTCCGCCTCCGAAACCGAATATGAATTCCTGCGCACTCTGATCGAAGGCGGCCACATCCCCCCCGATGTCACCATTCAGGTTCTGGTGCAGGCCCGTGAGCACCTGATCCGCAAGACCTTTGAGGCCATTGACGGCGCACCCAACGTCATTTTCCATTTTTACAACTCCACCTCCACTTTGCAGCGCAAGGTAGTGTTCCAGACCGATGTGAATGGCGTCAAGCAGATTGCCGTGGATGCTGCCAAACTGATCTACGAAATGGCGCAGCCTGCCATCGCAGCCGGTATGAACCTGCGCTACGAGTACTCCCCCGAGTCCTTCATGGGCACCGAGATGGACGCTGCCGTGGAGATCTGCGCCGCCGTACTGGACGCTCTGCACGCCACCGCAGAAAAACCGGTCATTCTGAACTTGCCCACCACCGTTGAAAATTGCATGCCCAACTATTTTGCCGATGAAATCGAATATTTCATTCGCACTCTGCCTGGCCGCGAACGTGCCATCATCTCTCTGCATCCCCACAACGACCGCGGCACCGGTGTGGCCACGGCAGAAATGGGCCTGCTGGCCGGCGCCGAGCGTGTGGAGGCCACCCTGTTCGGAAACGGTGAGCGTACCGGCAACGTGGACATGGTCACTCTGGCCATGAACATGTACACTCAGGGCGTGGACCCCCTGCTGGATTTCTCCGATATCAACAAGATCCGCGATGTCTATGAGCGTGTAACCAAGATGAAGATCCATGAACGTCAGCCCTATGTGGGTGAATTGGTCTTCACCGCCTTTTCCGGCTCCCATCAGGATGCCATCAATAAGGGCGTACATTATATGCAGTCCAGCAACTCTCCTTACTGGGAGATCCCCTACCTGCCCATCGACCCCGCCGACGTGGGCCGTCAGTACGAACCCATTATCCGCATCAATTCTCAGAGCGGCAAGGGCGGCTCGGCCTTCATTATGCAGACCTACTTCGGTTTTGATCTGCCCAAATCCATGCACCCCGAGTTCGGCGCTATCGTTCAGGTGGAGACCGACCGCGTGGGCAAGGAGCTGAAGCCCGACCAGATCTACGACCTGTTCAAAACCAACTACATTGACGCTACCGCTCCCTACCTGCTGCTGCGCCACTCCTTTGTGGAGCATACCGAGGGCGGCGTCACACAGGTGGAATTCAACGGCACCCTGCGCCATACCGATACCGAATTCCAGGTCTCCGGCACAGGCAACGGTCCCATCGACGCATTCTTCAATGCCATCCACGGCCAGAAGATGGACCGCTTTACCTTTGTGGACTACAAGTCCCACGCCATCTCCCGCGGCTCGGACTCCCTGGCGGTGGCCTATATCCACCTGCGCGACAAACTGGGGCAGGATGTCTTTGGTGTCGGTGTCTCCCCCAACATCAATCTGGCCCCCCTCATGGGCATCCTGTCGGCCGTCAACCGCGAGTGGCTGGCCCGGCACAAGTAAACACAGTCCAAACCGCCGACTTCCATTACGGAAGCCGGCGGTTTTTGCATTAATTCAGGACGATGGCATGGATCGTTTCGATCAAGTCCACCACATCGGCACGGGAAACCAAAGAAACGGGGACACCATCCAGCGTTGCCAGACAATTTCCACCGTCGTAACGGTAAAGCACGATCTCAATGATCTGGATGGGGTCCAGACCCACTGTGGGTTCGTCCAGAATGATGATCTTGGGCTTACCCAACAAAGCCTGTGCAACGCCCACGCGCTGCTTGTAGCCTTTGGACAGCGCTGAGATTCGCCGATGAGCCACATCAGCAATACCGGTCTGTGCGATCACTTCATCGATCTGGCTTCGCAGATCCGCCCCCCTCAATCCCTTGGCCTCACCCACGAAGCGAAGGTATTCCACAGGTGATTCATTCAGATACAGGGGTGGGTGTTCTGGCAGGTAGCCGATCAGACGCTTGGCTTTGTCCGGCTGTTCAAAAATGTCGTGGCCGTCGATGAGGACGCGGCCCGATGTGGCCGAAAGGCATCCGGTCATGATGTTCATGGTGGTGGATTTCCCCGCCCCGTTCGGGCCTAAAAACCCATAGACGTGCCCTTCGTCGATCTGGAAGGTCAGGTCGTCCACCGCCAGAAAATCGCCGTAGCATTTCGTCAGGTGTTCTACTGAGATCATAAGGAACCTCCTGTTCTTTGATATGTCACAGCGCATGATACCCCTCAAAACTGAAACGTTGGTGAAAGAAACATTGAATGATTTATGAACAAAAAATCAGCGCACCATACCTTACTCAGGAACGATGCGCTGACTTCATATCTGATTATTCTTCGATGGGTTCTTCCTGTACAGTCTCTTCAGCCACCTCAGGGGTGCGGTCGGGCAGGACCCAGCCTTCCTTCTTCTTGCCCACGCAGCGGTTGATGGGCTGGCCCAGAGCGTGAAACTTGGCCTCGTAGTCGGTCATAATGCCCTGAATACCATTTTCGTGCAGATTGCGGGTGACCTGCTCCAACTCAAACCCACTCTTGGGAAACTGAAACAGTGACCACTCAAACAGATCGCGATTGTCGGTCTTGAAGTGGATCTCGCCGCGGTCCTTCAGCACGATGCCGTACTTGTCCAGAAATCCGGGATGGGTCAGACGGCGCTTGGCGTGGTGGTTGGAGGGCCAGGGATCGCTGAAATTCAGGTAGATCAGGTCCACTTCGCCTTCCTCAAAATATTCGGGCAGACGGGCGGCGTCGGCGTCCACAAAGAACACGTTGGTCAGGCCCATTTCCTTTGCCCGTTCCATGGCGATGACCATGGCGTCGGGTACGCGCTCCACGGCGATGACCAGGGCGTCAGGGTTGGCCTCGGCCGTCTTGACGGTAAAGCCGCCCTTGCCGCAGCCCAGCTCCAGCCGCAGTTCCTTGCACTCCGGCATCAAGGTTCGCCACTTGCCTTTCATTGCAGCCGGATCGCGGACCCAAAAGGCGTCGCAACGCTCCATACGGGGGGCCAGATTCTTCTTCTTTCTCATTCGCATGGGGTTCTCACCTCGTTATTTCTTGGGCAGTTTTTCGTCGAAATCAGCGAGCACATCGGCAATTTTGATGTTCTGGGGACACATCCGCTCGCAGGCACGGCAGCCAAGGCAGGCGGAGGGACGCTTCTCCTTGTGCATATCATTCACGGTAAACGCGATGAACTGACTGCCAGAGAACATATATTCGTTGTACAGCTGGATCAGCTTGGGAATGTCCAGACCCATGGGACAGACCGTGGTGCAGTAACGGCAGGCCGTACAGGGCACACCGCCGCTCATCTCGTCGGCAATTTCCATCAGGATTTTCATTTCGGCTTCATTCAGCGGCTTGTTCTCCGAGAAGGTGGCAATGTTGTCCATAAGCTGCTGCTCATTGGACATGCCGGACAGGACCATGGTCACACCGGGAAGCGACTGCAGATAGCGAAACCCCCATGCAGGAACCTGCTCGTCCGGGCGCAAGGCATTCAGCTTTGCAGTATTTGCCTCCGAAAGGGTTGCCAGCTTGCCGCCGCGCAGCGGCTCCATGACCCAGATGGGAATATTGCGCTCGTTGAGCAAGGCCACCTTCCCGCTGGCTTTCTGCAGATTCCAGTCAATGTAGTTGAGCTGGATCTGGCAGAACTCCATGTAATCGCCCCACTTGTCCAGAAAACGCTTCAGGTTCTCGTTGGTCGCATGGGTAGACAGGCCCAGATGCCGGATGCGGCCCTTGGCCTTCTGTTCCAGCAAATAGGGCATGACCTTGTCGTTGTCATCCAGATACGCTTCCACATTCTTGTCGCCCAGATTGTGGATCAGATAGAAGTCAAAATAGTCTACCTGGCATTTTTCCAGCTGCTTTTCAAAAATAGAAGCCGGATTCTCCCGGACTTCCTGACTCATGCCGGGGAATTTGGTGGCCAGATAAAAACTGTCCCGGGGATACTGCTTCAGGACCTTACCAATAACCACCTCGGAGGTATGCTCATGATACATCCATGCGGTATCGTAGTAGTTGATTCCGTTCTCCATGGCCAGGGCCACCATCTTTGCCGTGGCTGCCTCGTCGATTTGACCGTCCTTTCCGTCGATCACGGGCAGACGCATACAACCCAGGCCCAGAGCAGACAGTTTCAAACCGTTAAAATCCTTATAAATCATGGTATTCTCCTTTACAGCAATTTCAGCAGACGAATATAGAACTTCACAATGGTAAGCAGGGTCTCAACGGGGATGCGTTCGTCGTTGCCGTGGACCATGGCGCGCTCATCCTTGGACAGGTGCATAGCCGAAAAGCGATACACACGGTTAGATATTCTGCAGTAATTACGGGAATCACTGCAGGCCATCATCAGGTAGGGAGACACGATTGCCTCGGGCCAGGTCTGCCGAATGGCACGGGAAAGCTTCTCCCATTCCTCGCAGCCGGTTTCCGAGCAGGGCGAAGGATTGTGTCCGCTGACCACCGAAATGGTGATTTTGTCATTCTTGATGACCTTCTTCAAACGGGCAATGGCATTCTCAATTGTATCCTCACCCAGCAGACGCATGTTAATGCCAAAGGAGGCCTTGGGAGGCAGTACGTTGTAAGCCTGACTCCCCTCCATGCGGGTCACTGCCACGGTGGTGCGCATCAGTGCGTTCAGTTCGCCGCCGGTCTTCTTCCCCAGCAGATCCAGCACGGGAGAAAAGCACCACAGGTTGGCAAAAATCATACGGTACAGGAAGGTGGAATGACGGCCCACTGTGTCAAACATTTCGGCGGTGGGCTTGGTCATCTGGTACGGGAAGGGGTTGCCCTCGATGCGGGTGACCGCCTTGCTGAGCTGACCAAGAATGGTGTGGGCCGGAGGCGTGGAGGCATGACCGCCTTCGGATTCCATAGCGAAATCAAGATTGACGCCGCCTTTTTCGGCAATACCGACCATGGCGCACTGACCGGGCACACCGGGGAAGGTGTGATCCACCACGGCGCCGCCCTCGTCCACGACGATAGCGGGCTTCACACCCTTCTTTTCCAAGTAGGAGACGATCATACCGCAGGTGCCGCCATCCACTTCCTCTTCACCGGAAAAAGACAGATAAAGATCATTTTCCGGCACATAACCTTCGGCCAGCAGCAGTTCCAGAGCCTCCATGACACCGCAGAGGGTCCCCTTGGTATCCAGCGTGCCTCGGCCCCAGATCACATCATCTTCCACGATTCCTTCGAAAGCAGGCTTGCTCCAGAGTTCTTCCTCCGCCGGAACCACATCGTAATGGGCCATGCATACCGAGGGCTTTTCAGAACTTTTGCCGGGCAGACAGTACAGAAAACCGGTGGGGCCGATCATTTCCATCTTACAGGCAGCGCGGATGCGGGGAAACCGCTCGGCCAGAAGAATTCGGAACTTGCCGAACTCCGCCCAGTCCACCTGAGAGGGATCGCGGCTGGAGACCGTTTTGCATCGAATCATGTCAACCATATCCTGCACGATCTTTTCCCGAGGCAGGTCCATGTCCCCGGCCGGCTCCACCAAAGCATCCTTGGGTTTGAACCGCAGGGTGCGAATAAAAATTACAAGAATCAACGCCAGAACTGCCGCCACGATGACGGCAGGGATCAGCCAAGTCATATCAAACCCAACCCTTCTTGTACATCACACGGGCCGCACCCAGAGCGATCAGGACGCCAACGGGCACCAGTACGCCCACCGAACTTGCCAGAGAGGGTACAGCCAGGAACAGGGCCAGCATAAATACCACGGGAGCAACACAGAGCTTCCAGTTCTTGCTGACGTAAACCACGGCCAGACCGCCGAACAGAGCGGGCAGAATGTTTTCAAAGGCAGGGGCCAGCGCAGGCTTCTCCAGAATGGGGGTGAGCATGGCGAGCAGGCACACACCCAACACCAGAACCAGCGTGGTCACAATGGAGCAGGTCGCGATAGCAATGGTGGAAATGACCTCACCCTCTTCGGTACCGGGCTTGACCTCGGCGTTCTCCATGGCATTCAGGGCACTGGGTGCCTTCAGGCTGGTCAGGTTGCCGGTGACAAAGGCCAGATAGGTACCGCCGGTACCCAGCATGGGGGTGTATGTAATGACCTCAATAACGCCCACCGTCCAATAAATGGGGGCCACGCCCAGAAGGCCCTTCAAAACGGCGGTTGCCTCGGGCCAGGCATTGTAATAAAGACAGATTGCCATGGGAACAGCCATGACGACAACCACTGCGGTCCAGATCCAGATCTTGCCGTAGCGGTCGGTATCCTGCATATAGTTACGCATTACAATTCCCCCTTTCTCAAACAATGACCGGCGTAATGAGCGCCGCAAAAACCATGGCACCCACCATGCTGATGGCCAGAGCATAGGTTTCCAGCCACTTCAGGTTACACTTCTTAATGAGCAGGCCGATAATACCCATCAGCGCAGCCGATACCAGCATGACGAACACGGGGATCCAGCCGCTCAGACCGCTGCGCACATCGGAAAACACCATGCCCAGAAAGGCCGAAATCATGCCCAGAAACAGCGAGGTCATGAAGATGTCGCCCCATTTGCTGTCCTTGTTGCGCAGCTTGACCACACCGCCCTGTATCTTCTTCATCAAAATGGGGGGCAAAATGATGCTGGGCATGATACCCAGTGTCATGACCCACGCAATTGCCGAATAGACCTTGGGATCGGTGACCATTTGGGACAGGGAAACACCCAGTGCATTGGCGGTGGATGTAGCCGCCGGCAGCTCATAGGTCAGGGCACCGATGACGCTCAGGCGGATCCAGGGCAGCGGAATACCCAGAAATTTGGCCAGCGTCACAATGCCGATCAAAATGGAGATCGCAGGCGCAATTGTAAATACCGCCGTCGAAACCAACGTTTTCTTCAGTTTGGCCGTGCTGATGCCCAGTTCCTTGCCCCGGCGGTATGCACGCACCAAGAAGAATGCAGACTGCGCCAAAACAAACACAATGACGCAGCTCGCCACGATATACATGAATGTACTGTTGGGATTGAATTGCATGGACTTTCTCTCTCCTTTTCATCCGTCACACACGGCAAATATCTTTTTAATTATATCCTTTCAACCGATTTCTGTAAAGGAATTTCCCCAAGTCTGATGGACAAACCGGCTCACATCCGAATCGATCCAACCGATTCCGGCGCATAAAATTCCGTTATTTACCTCAAAATAAAACCATTCTTTTCCGGAGGTTCTGCCATGGTCATCGCAGTTGTTCGCTCCATCATTCTCTATCTGGTCATAGTCATCGGTATCCGGTTGCTTGGAAAACATCAGGTCAGCGAACTGGAACCGGCGGAATTCGTGCTGGCTCTGATCATTGCCGATGTGGCTTCGGTCCCCATGCAGGACTACGGCATACCCCTTTTGATGGGGGTGATCCCCATCATTACCTTGCTGTGTCTGTCTATGATCCTGTCGGTGCTGACCCTGAAAAGCCTGAAAATACGCGCTCTTCTTGCCGGTGTTCCGAGTGTTCTTATTCAAAACGGTCGGGTCAATCAAAAAGAACTGCGCCGTACCCGCATGACTCTGGATGAGGTGTTGGAGGAAATGCGTCTGCAGGGTTACACCGACCTGTCCGCCGTACGCTACGCCGTGCTGGAAACCAACGGACAACTGTCTATTCTCCCTTACGCGCAGAAGAAACCACCCAGCGCCGAGAACATGGATATTCCCGTTAACGATCCCGGATTGCCGCTGGTTCTGATCAACGACGGACACTTGATTTCCGCCAACCTGAAACGGCGTGGACTGGATGAACATTGGTTGAAAAAGCAGCTGAAAAAACACGGCGTTTCCGATGTAAAAGGTGTGTTTCTTCTGACTGTAGACGAGGAAAAACAAACATACTTTATCCGAAAGGAAGAAGACTGATGCGTCGGCTTTGGATTTCCGTAACCATTCTGATCGTTTTATTTTGTCTGACCATGTACAACTCCCACTATCTGGACTCCTATACCAAGGAACTGACCACGCTGTTAAAACAGGCTGAGATATGCGTCGCCGACGGTGACTGGGATGCCGCCGCCGACAAAACCGAATCCGCTCTGGAACAATGGAACAGCCGTGAAACCTATCTTCACATGATCCTTCAGCACCGTGACACCGACGAAGTCTTGTTAAGTTTTCAGGAAGTGCGTCAGCTGATCACTCATCAGGAGCACGGCGGAGAATACTCCGCCGCCAATGCCCGCCTCATTGCCCAAATCAAGCTGCTCAGCGAGATGGATGCATTAAATCTGAAAAATATCCTGTAAGCCGCCTTGAATCCACTTCGACCTTGCAGTAGAATAAGGACGAATCTGCACTTCGAGGTGTTTCTCTATGAAGAAAATCGAAACCGTCCATATCATTGGTCTGGGCGCACTGGGTATGCTCTATGGCAGCGTGATGGAAGCAAATCTCGGTCCCGGTCATGTGTCCTTTGTCATGGATACTGAACGGTACGACCGCCATAAGGACGAGGAATATAGAATCAACGGCAATCCGATCTCCTTTTGCAAAATCAAAGCCGAAGACGCCACCCCCTGTAACCTGGTTATCGTGGCAGTAAAATACACCGATCTGAATTCCGCGCTGGAGACCATGAGAAACTCGGTTGGCGAGGACACGCTGATCCTCTCGGTCATGAACGGCATCTCCACCGAGCAGATCATCGGCGCGCGCTACGGCAAAGAGCGTGTGATCCATTCCGTGGCGCAGGGCATGGATGCCATGCACTTCGGAACCGAACTGACCTTCTCCCGCTCCGGTCAGATCCACATCGGCATCACCGACCCTGTCATGCGGGAACAACTCGACCGGTTGATTGAGTTCTTCGACCGTGCAGGTCAGCCCTATATTGTGGAAAAAGACATCATTTACCGCATGTGGAGCAAATTCATGGTCAACGTGGGTATCAACCAAACCTGCATGATCTACAATACCAATTACGACGGGGTACTGACCGACGGCACAGCGGAGTATATGACTCTGGTCAGCGCCATGCGCGAGGTCATTCTGCTGGCCAATGCCGAGGGCGTTTCAGTCACCGAGCAGGACCTGAAGGACTATCTGGATCTGATGCGTTCCTTTAACCCCAAGGCCACCCCTTCCATGGGGCAGGACCGCATCAACGGCCGCCGCTCGGAAGTGGAACTGTTCGCCGGCACAGTTATCCGCATGGCAGAGAAGCACGGCATCCCCGTTCCTACCAACACCTTCATCCATCGCCGGGTGCAGGAAATCGAAGCAGAATATTAAGCATAAAAAATCGCTGTCCAAGGACCAATGTCATTAACTTAAGCAAAATTCGACAACAACGGACACCCCCCGCCAATCTCGTTTGAGAATGGCGGGGGGTGTCTTTTTGTTTCAAAATCCCAATTTATGAAGCAGATCTTCCACCTCGGACACCTTCAAGACCTTGCCCATTGACACGACCTTATCGTTCACAACTACGGCAGGAACGCTCATCACGCCGTATTCCATTACCTTGGCAAGATCGGTAATATACTCGACCTCGGCATCAAGCCCCAAGCTCTTGACCGCTTCCTGTGCGTTTTCATATTGCTTGTGGCAAGACGCACAACCTGCGCCGAGAACCTTGATGCAGAGCTTACCGCTACCGCAGGAGCAGGAGCTGATCTCCACATCCGTTACCTCACTTGTCGTGCAACCGCAGCTGCAAGCACAGGCAGGTGCCTTTACCTCATCATTTTTCTTC
>JAZOBG010000036.1:0-4294 GCA_045595865.1 Oscillospiraceae bacterium | reverse complement strand
CGGAACTATGGCTTCTGATCGCTATGTTGGCATCGATTTTGATCGCATGCGCAAATATCGCCTGAAATGCACTCAGAATCAAATGAAGAAAGACGGCATTGATTTGCTGATCACTTGGGATCCCTACTCCATTCGCTACATTACCGGTGCTTACGAGACCGTGCCCAACCGTGTGGCTGCCGCCCAGTGTGTCATCTGCCCGGTCGAAGGCGATCCCTGGGCCTTTGTTCTGGCCTCCTTCGACCCCTTTGCTCTTAAGCGTCAGATGCCCTGGATGAAGGGCAAGGTGGATTCCGCACTGGGTTCCATTAAGTTCGCCAAATCTACTGCTGAACTGCCCAAGTACCCCAAAGCTATTCGTATGGTCATGGAAGAAAATCACATGACCAACGACATCGTGGTCGGTCTGGACGGCTGCGGCGGTCAGCTGCTGTTTGCCCAGTTGCTGAGAGAGATGGGTATCACCCATTATGTGGATGCCACCGCTTCCATGTTCCACGCCCGTGAAATCAAGAACGAAGACGAGATCGCCTGCCTGCGCTACTCCTGCCACATGGCAGATGCCGCCTTCGCAGACATTGCTGATGCCATCCGCCCCGGCATTCGCGAGAACGATCTGGTGGGCATCGGCATGAAGCGCCTGTATGAAATGGGTTCCGATGAATGTCTGGAGTTCGTGTGCGCCTCCGGCCCCCGCACCAACCCCCTGTTCATCGACTTCACCGACCGCGCCATCGCTCCCGGCGACCTGATCTGCATCGATATCAACGGTGCTTCCTTCCAGGGCTACAAGACCTGCTATTACCGCACCTTCTGCTGTGGCAAGGCAACCCAGGGCCAGAAGGACGCTTACAAGCGCTGCCACGATGAGATGTATGCCGCCATGGCTCAGATCAAGGCCGGCGTTCATACCGCAGACGTCGTCAAGCCTTGGCCCACCGATCCTACCGAGTTTGGCTATGAGAGCTGGCAGCACTGCCGCGGTTTCTATTTGGGTCACGGTCTGGGTCTGGGTCTGCAGGAAGGCCCCGAGATGTTCTGGAACTGGAACATCGGTCAGAACGAAGAACTGAAGGAAGGCATGGTTCTTGCCATCGAGACCTACTACGGTCCCAAGGGCGCCGACTATGGTGTGCGTCTGGAAGAGGATCTGGTCGTCACCAAGGACGGCTATGAGCTGCTGACCAAGTTCCCCGTGGACGAACTGATCGAGTGCTGGAGATATTGATATGGGCAAAAAGATCCTGACCATCAATCCCGGTTCCACCTCGACCAAAGTTGCTCTGTTTGATGGCGACAATGAAATTCTGCGCGAGGAACTGAAGGTTGATACCGAGGAAGTGCGTAACTTTCCATTGATGCTGGATCAACTGCCACTTCGCAAGCGAGACATGATTGCGTTTCTTGAGCGCAACCATGTCTCCGTGGCTGAACTGGACATGATTGTCTGCCGCGGCGGCTCCATGAATGGAGTCAATTCGGGTGCCTACGAAGTGGATGAACATGTGTTGACCATTCTTGAGTATGCTCCCCGCACCCAGCACGCCTCCAGCATGGCATGCTTCATCGGTCATGAGCTCAGCGAAATGTATCGTGTTCCGGTTATGTTTTACGACAGTCCCTCCGCTTCTGATGCTGAGGATATTGTCCATTTCACCGGCATGCCCGGAGAAAAGCGTTGGGCTTCTGACCACTGTCTCAACTCGCGTATTGTCGCTCGTGAAGTGGCTGAGCGGTTAGGTAAGCGGTATGAAGACTGTAACATTCTGGTAGCTCACTTGGGCGGTGGAATCACCCTTTCCTTCCATTCGGAGGGCGTCATGGTAGACGCTGTGTCGGATGATGAGGGTCCCATGTCTCCCCAAAGAGCCGGTCGTATGCCTTCCACCGCACTGATTGAAATGTGCTACTCTGGCAAATACACCAAGCAGGAAGTTCTTCGGAAAATGCGTGGCGAGGGCGGCCTGTCTGCCTACCTGGGCGTACAGGATGTACGCGAGATTGAAGCCATGATTGCCGACGGAAACCAGTTGGCCAAGGACCTGTATTGGTATATGTCCTATCAGGTCTCCAAAGCTATTGGCGAGTTGTCGGTGGTTCGTTGTGGTAAGCTTGACCGAATTGTCCTGACCGGCGGCATCGCCTACTCCAAGATGTTTACCGACCTGATTCGCGAGCGAGTAGAATACCTTGCTCCCGTCGAGATTGTTCCCGGCGAGCGTGAGATGCTTGCTTTGGCTCGCGGCGGTCAGCGTGTTTTGGCCGGTCTGGAACCTCTGAAACAATATCGCTGGCTCCCCCGCGACTGTGCCACATTGGACGAGGTTAAGGTCAAGTACGGTCGCGGAGAAATCAGCACTCTTTACTAAGGGGGTATTTATATGCAATATCCTGAAATCAAAAAAGTTGCCTTGTACGGCATCGGCCTGATCGGCGCTGGCTGGGCAACCAACCTCTCCACCAATGGCATTGAGGTCAATATGTACGGCCGCAGCGAGGAGAGTCTGGAAGATGCCCGCAAGAAAGTCGCAAAGAACTTCCAGGGATTAGAGGAGGGCGGTATTCTGACTCATCAGCAGGTGGAAGACGCCATTGCTCTTATTCGTTACACCACCGATGTCAAGGAAGCCTTGACCGGAGTTCAGCTGGTACAGGAATCTGTCTCCGAACGCTACGACGTCAAGGAAACCGTTATTAAGCAGATTGATGAGCACTGCGGTCCCGATGTCATTCTGGGCAGTTCTTCCTCCAGCCTGCTCATCAGCAAGATGGTTCAGTTCAGCAAGTACCCCGAGCGCTGTATCTGTATCCACCCGTACAACCCTCCTCATCTGATCCCCCTGGTGGAACTGGTCGGTCCCGAGGGCAGCGAGGACGCTCTGGAACACACCCGTCAATTCCTGCTTAAGATTGGCAAAAAGCCTGTTGTCTTAAAAAAGGAAGCCAAGGGATACATCGCCAACCGTCTTCAAGTCGTGGTCGGCCGCGAAATTGTTGAGATGGTCTACCGTGGTATCTGCACAGTAGAGGATGCAGAAACCGCTCTGACCTACGGCCCCGGCATCCGTTGGGCCATCATGGGCCATAACCTGATCATGCAGCTTGGCGGCGGCCCCAACGGCGTCAAGGGCATGTTTGAAAAAGTGGTCGCCAAGGGTTCTGACCGTTCCAGCTATCTGGACGATTTGGGCAACTGGATCAAATATCCCGATGATTGGCCCGAGGTGGCACAGGCCGGTATCGACGAAACTCTGGCTCACCGTGACCCTTCCATCGGCAATGACAACGAATCTCTGGCTGCCTACCGCGACAAGATGCTGATTGAAATTTTGAAACTCCACGACACAGTAAAGCTGGACACGGAGGGAAAAAGCAATGGTTAATGAACCGGTAATCGTAGCTTATGGACGCTCCGCAGTTGGACGCGCAAAAAAGGGTTCTCTGGTTGGATCCCATCCTCTGGACTGGGCCGCCGACACACTGAATGGTGTGTTGGCCAAGGTCCCTCAGTTGAACCGGACGGACATTGACGACCTGATTCTGGGCTGTGCCCGTCACGAGAATCGCTGCAACAAGAATATGGCACGTTTGCTCTCTCTTCGAGCAGGACTTCCCTACTCGGTTTCCGGACAAACCATCAATCGTTTCTGCGCTTCCGGTTTACAGGCCATCTCTACTGCACACAATGCAATTCTTGCTGGCGACGCAGATGTAATTATTGCCGGCGGTGTAGAGCAGATGAGCATGGTATTGACCCGTGACGAGGCAAACGACAACAATGCCTGGCTGGCCGAGCAGGAACCAGGTGCCTATATCGGTATGGGTATGACCGCAGAAAACGTGGCTGCACGATACAATGTTTCCCGCGAAGATATGGACCGTTTCTCTGCCGCCAGTCATCAAAAGGCCGCCAAGGCTCAGGCAAACGGGCAGTTGGGTCGTTCCATCATTCCCCTGAGCATGAACGGCAGCATTTTTGATCAGGACGAAGGTGTTCGCGCAGATAGCACCCCGGAAAAGCTGGCTGGACTGAAGCCTTGCTTCAAGGAAGATGGCGTTGTAACAGCTGCCAGCAGCTCCCAAACCAGCGACGGCGCTGCTTTCGCTGTGCTGATGAGTCGTAAAAAGGCAAACCAGCTTGGCATCAAACCCATCGCCCGTCTCGTACAATTTGCCTCTGCCGGCTGTGATCCTCTTTATATGGGACTTGGCCCTATCTTTGCCGTACCCAAAGTTATGGAAAAGGCCGGGATGACTGTGGACCAGATGGATGTGATCGAACTCAACGAGGCCT
>JAZOBG010000035.1:0-10021 GCA_045595865.1 Oscillospiraceae bacterium | reverse complement strand
AAAATCATAGGAAAAGGGGAGTGCCCCATGAGTAATCAGGAAAATCGGTTCCGCACTGTTGCCTTTGGAGGGTTTCATAAACAGGATGTTCTGAACTATATTACCTCGGCCAGCAAAGACTATCAGGATCAGTCGGTGGATTTGAAAAAGCAGGCTGAAACAGCGATGAAGGAGCGCGATACTCTTGCGGAAAAGTATGCTGCCGCAGAGGAGATCCGAAAGAAGAATGCATTTGATCTGGAACGCCTCAGCGCCACACTGACCGAACGCACCAACGCATTGGAGCGGGCCGAGCGGGAACTGTCTGCCCTGAAGGAAGAACATGAAAAGACCGTGACTCGTCTGGCAGAATTGGATGAAAAACTGCCCCGACTGGAAGCGGATGCCGAAGCTTATGCTGCCTTGAAGGACCACACTGCCACCATTGAGCTGGAGGCCCACCGTAAGGCGCAGGAGACCGTGGATCAGGCACAGGCTCAGTCTGCCAAGATCCGCAATGAGCTGGACGGTTGGCTGCGTCGGGTGCAAAGCACCTATCAGCATCTGCGTACCGATATGACCGCTGCCGTTAATCAGCTGTCCGGTGAGTTGGAGCGGGGAGTTAAGGCCCTCAATGAGATCCCTGAGACCTTCCGTCAGCATGACGAGACGTTGTCTGCCCTGATGGAAAGCGAGCGGGCAGCCGGTCCCAAGGCGCCCGAACCCCTGCCTCTGGACGGAGAGGACTGCAATGCCTGAGTACCGCATTCACACAAGCAGACTGCGGGATATGGCCGGAGACCTGAAGGTGGGTGACCGCGTTTTGCTGAGCGGTACGATTTATACCGCCCGGGATGCTGCCCATAAGCGTCTGTTCGAACTGTTGGACAAGAATGAGCCATTGCCTCTGCCTGTCGATGGTTCCGTAATTTACTATGCCGGCCCCACGCCGGGGCAGCAGGGCATGGCGGTGGGGGCCTGCGGTCCCACCACTGCCAGCCGCATGAACAAATTCGCACCCCGCCTGCTTGATCTGGGTCTGATCGGTATCATCGGCAAGGGCGAAATGTCTGCCGATGTGCAGCAGGCTATTGTGCGAAGCGGAGCATGCTATTTTGCCGCCGTGGGCGGTGCCGGTGCGCTGATCGCCAAGTGCATAAAAACGGCGGAAGTCATTGCATTTGAGGAGCTTGGCTGCGAATCCATCAAGCGAATGGAAGTTGTGGATCTGCCGCTGACGGTTGCTATGGACTGTCAGGGCGGAAACCTTTACAAGACGGGCCGCGCCGCGTATTGCATAGAATGAAGAATGAGAAAACTCGCTTGCACCGCAGGCGAGTTTTTTCCGTCATACACACTCCGGCAAATTGTTATCTCTGTTGGGCCGGGGGAGGAATGTCGGGTCTGTGCTGCGGCAATACTATCCGGGGCGTTAATTCTAAAAACAGGAAACATGATGTTTCCCTATGCTATGCTTGACCAATTGGTTTCATTTGGAGTAAAATAAAGGAACAATATCTTGAAAGGATGTCAAATATGGAACTCAAAGAAATTCTCAGCCGTGCAGATCACACCCTGCTGAAACCGGAATCTACCTGGGAACAGATCAAAGATATTTGCGATGACGGTGTAAAATACGGCTGTGCTTCAGTGTGCATTCCGGCAGCTTTTGTGAAAAAGGCTTCGGAATATTTGGGCGAGTCGTTGAAGGTCTGCACTGTGATCGGCTTTCCCAACGGCTATTCCACCACTGCGGTCAAGGTTTTTGAGACGGAAGACGCCATTCGCAACGGTGCCGCAGAGATCGACATGGTAGCCAATATCGGTTGGATCAAGGACGGTATGTGGGACCGGTTGGAGGAAGAGATCCGTATGGTCAAAGCCTCATGCAGAGGTCGCATTCTGAAGGTCATCATCGAGACCTGTCTTCTGACCGAGGAAGAAAAAATTGAGATGTGTCGTGTAGTTACCGCTGCAGGCGCAGATTATATCAAGACCTCCACCGGGTTTTCCACCGGCGGTGCCACCCGGGAAGATGTGGCGCTGTTCAAGGCCCATGTGGGTGCCGGTGTGAAGATCAAGGCAGCCGGTGGAATTACCACCCTGCAGGATGCGGAAGATTTCATTGATCTGGGCGCTGATCGTCTGGGAACTAGCCGTATTGTGAAGCTGGTCAAGGGTCAGCAGGGAGAGGGTTACTGATAGGAGGTTTCCTTATGCGTGAACCCGTTTTGTATATCGTTGTACCCTGTTACAACGAGGAGGAAGTGCTGCCCGAAACGTCCAAACGGCTGAAAGAAAAAATGGAACGCCTGATGGAAGCGGGAAAAATCTCCCGTAAGAGTAAGGTGATGTTTGTCAACGACGGTTCCAAAGACCGTACCTGGACTATGATCGAAGAGCTGCATCGAAGCGATCCTCTGTTTTCCGGGATCAATCTGTCCCGCAACCGGGGCCACCAGAATGCACTGCTGGCCGGACTGATGACCGCAAAAGACCGCTGTGACATGAGCATTTCCATGGATGCCGATTTGCAGGACGACATTGATGCCGTGGACGCCATGGTGGACAAGTTTCTGGAAGGCTGTGACATCGTGTACGGTGTTCGCTCATCCCGTAAGAAGGACACCTTCTTTAAGCGGTTTACTGCCGAAGCTTTTTATCGTCTGATGAATTTTATGGGTGCCGAGACGGTGTTCAACCATGCCGATTACCGCCTGCTGTCCCGACGCGCATTGGAAGGACTGGCTGAATTTAAAGAGGTCAACCTGTTCCTGCGTGGCATCGTGCCCATGATCGGGTACACCAGCGCTACTGTGGAGTATGAGCGCGGCGAGCGTTTTGCCGGCGAGAGCAAGTATCCCCTGAAGAAAATGCTCGCCTTTGCCATGGAGGGAATCACATCCCTATCTGTCAAACCCATTCGCTACATCGCCCTGCTTGGTGTTTTGATTTTCATGATTTCCCTCGTTATGCTGATCGTCTTTATTGCAAAATGGGCTCTTGGTATGACGGTAGCCGGCTGGGCCAGTGTGATCTGCTCGGTGTGGGCCATCGGTGGCCTGATCCTGCTGGCGTTGGGTGTCATCGGTGAGTATATCGGTAAGATTTATCTGGAGACCAAAGAACGCCCCCGTTTTCTGATTCGCGAGGTATTGGATGAAGAAGAATAAGAATGCCTCTCAGGAGCCTGTACACCCCGACGAACAAAAAGCCACGCTCAAAGAGCGTCTGCTGAAGAACAGTTTTCTGCGCTTTCTTCTGGTTGGCGTGGGCAACACTCTGCTGTCCATGCTTCTGATGTTCCTGCTGGAGGGGTTGGGTTATTGGCCGTCTACCGCCATTGCTTATGTGGCCGGTGCGACTATGAGCTTTTTTTTGAATCGTTATTTTACGTTCCATTCGGAGGAAGACTTCTGGCGGTCGCTGGGCAAGTTTGTTGTAAACGTAGTTGTTTGCTATGTGGTCGGTTATGGTCTGGCAAAGTTGCTGATTCCCATTCCGGAGGAACCTTACTATGCAGTTCCGGTTATCTGGTATGAACGGGCATCCAAATTGCTGGGCATGTGTTTGTATACTTTGTTGAACTATTTGGGTCAGCGATTTTTTGCCTTCCGTAAGCGGAAAGAGAAGAACGATGCCTGAGTACACTGATTTTAATAGAAAAAATATTCACAAGAAGAATGAATATTCATGTAAATGTGAATAAAATGAATATGTATGTGAAAAATACACCAGTTTATCGTGGGGCAATTCGTATATTTATGCGAATTGCCCCTTGCTTTTTTGAATGTTGCGTGGTAAACTGTCTCCAACATAAAAAATTTGGGAGGCAACAACCATGTCTGAAATCAAAAAAGTCGTGCTCGCCTATTCCGGCGGTCTGGATACTTCCATCATTATTCCCTGGCTGAAGGAAAACTATAATGACCCTGAAATCATTGCCGTTTCCGGTAACGTGGGTCAGGCTGACGAACTGGAAGGTTTGGAAGAAAAGGCAATCAAGACCGGTGCATCCAAACTGTACGTTATGGATCAGGTGGACGAGATGGTGGACGAGGTCATCATCCCCTCCATGATGATGGGCGCCAAGTATGAGGATTACCTGTTGGGAACCGCCTTTGCCCGCCCCATCATCGCCAGAGGTCTGGTGGAGATTGCCAAGAAGGAAGGCGCTGACGCCATCTGCCATGGCTGCACCGGCAAGGGCAACGATCAGGTCCGTTTCGAGCTGGCCATCAAGCGCTTCGCTCCCGAGATGAAGATCATCGCACCCTGGCGTGAGTGGGACATCAAGGGCCGTGACGAAGAGATCGACTATGCCGAGGCACACAACGTTCCTCTGAAGATCTCCCGTGAGACCAACTACTCCAAGGATAAGAACCTGTGGCACCTGTCCCACGAGGGTTTGGACTTGGAAGACCCCGCCAACGAGCCTCAGTACGACAAGCCCGGCTTCCTTGAGATGGGCGTTTCCCCCTTCAAGGCTCCCGATGAGGCTACTTACGTGACCATCGACTTCGAGAAGGGCTGGCCCGTGGCTGTGGACGGAGAGAAGATGAAGGCTTCTGATGTGATCCGCAAGCTGAACGAGCTGGGCGGCACCAACGGCATCGGCCTGCTGGACATCGTGGAAAACCGTCTGGTGGGCATGAAGGACCGCGGCGTGTACGAAACTCCCGGCGGCACCATTCTGTACCGCGCCCATGAGGTGCTGGAAATGATCACTCTGGACAAGGATACCAAGCATATGAAGACCAAGCTGGCGGTTGACTTTGCCGATCTGGTCTACAACGGCAAGTGGTTCACCCCCCTGCGCGAGGCTCTGCAGGCTTTCGCCGTGGACACCCAGAAGTATGTTACCGGTACCGTCAAGCTGAAGCTGTACAAGGGCAACATCATCACTTCCTCCGTCACCTCTCCCTGCACTCTGTACTCTGAAAATCTGGTCACCTTTGAAGAGAGTGACTACGATCAGAAGGACTCTCAGGGCTTCATCAACCTGTGGGGCCTGCCCGACAAGGTTCAGGCACTGCGTGAACAGGGAAAACTGTAATCAATAACTGCGGGACGGGTCGGTGCAATACCGGCCCGTATCCCATACAAGGAGCGAATTACCATGAAACTTTGGGCAGGACGGTTCCAGAAGGAAACCGATACGCTGGTCAACGATTTTAACTCTTCCATCACCTTCGATGCGCGGCTGTACCAACAGGATATCGCCGGCTCCATCGCCCACGCAACCATGCTGGGTAAGCAGGGCATCATCGAAGAGCATGAGGCCGAAAAGATCATTGAAGGGTTGAAGGCTATTCTGGTGGATATCGAAGCCGGTCAGGTGGAGTTCTCCATGGAGAACGAAGATATCCACATGAACATCGAATCCACCCTGACCCAGCGCATTGGTGACACCGGCAAGCGTCTGCACACCGCCCGCAGCCGTAACGATCAGGTGGCGGTGGATTTCCGTCTGTATGTCAAGCAGGAGATCCCCAAGATCATCAACATGGCGCTGGATCTGGAAAAGGTGCTGATCAGGAAAGCCAAGGACAATCTGGATACGGTTATGCCCGGTTACACCCATCTGCAGCGCGCCCAGCCCACCACCTTTGCCCATTATATGATGGCCTATGCCAACATGATCAAGCGTGACGTGACCCGTCTGGAAGACTGTCTGGAGCGCATGGACGAATGCCCACTGGGCGCCGGTGCTCTGGCTACCTCCACCTATCCCGTGGACCGGTTCCAGACGGCAGCCGCGCTGGGTTTCCGCAAGCCCACCGACAACTCCATGGACTCGGTTTCCGACCGTGACTATGCCATTGAGTTCCTGTCGGCCTGCTCCATTATGATGATGCACCTGTCCCGTTTCTCGGAGGAGATCATCCTCTGGTGCTCCTGGGAATTCAAGTTTGTGGAGCTGGACGACGCCTACTCCACCGGCTCTTCTATCATGCCCCAGAAGAAGAATCCCGACGTGGCCGAGCTGGTGCGCGGCAAGACGGGCCGTGTGTACGGCAGCCTGATCACGCTGCTGACCGTTATGAAGGCACTGCCTCTGGCTTACAACAAGGACATGCAGGAAGATAAGGAGTGCGTCTTTGATGCCATCGACACGGTGGAGATGTGCCTGCCCGTGTTCGCCGCCATGGTGGATACCCTGACCGTCAAGCCAAAAAATATGGCCAAGGCAGCCTCCGGCGGCTTTATCAACGCCACCGACTGCGCCGACTATCTGGTCAAGAAGGGTATGCCCTTCCGTGAGGCTTATATGATCGTGGGCAAACTGGTCAATATGTGTATCAAGAACGGCGATACGTTGGATACCCTGACCCTGCGCGACTACCGCTCGGTTTCCCCCGTCTTTGACGAGGATGTGTATCAGGCCCTGATGCTGAAAACCTGCGTCAACGGCCGCTCGGTCTACGGTGGCCCCGCCCGCCAGTCTGTGGAGAAGCAGATTGCCCTGATCGAGGAATTTGTGGAGGCGAGAGCGTGAGCAAACCCAAGGTATACATTGACGGCAAGGAAGGTACCACAGGCCTGCAGATCTATGACCGCCTGTCGGTGCGCGATGATATCGACCTTCTGCTGATCGACGAGGACAAGCGAAAGGATATTGCGGAGCGCAAAAAGCTGCTCAATGCCGCCGATCTGGTGTTCCTCTGCCTGCCCGATGCGGCGGCCGGCGTGTCGGTCAGCCTGATCGAAAACGAAAACACCCGCGTCATTGACGCGTCCACCGCCCACCGCACCAACCCGGCATGGGATTACGGTTTCCCTGAGTTGTCTGCGGAACATCGGGCCAATATTAGCAAGTCCAAGCGCGTGGCCAACCCCGGCTGCCACGCCAGCGGTTTTATCTCCTCGATGTATCCTCTGGTCAAATTGGGCATCATTCCGGCCGACCAGTCGGTGTGTGCCTACTCGCTGACCGGTTACTCCGGCGGCGGCAAAAAGCTGATCGCCGAGTATGAGGATGCCGACCGGGATCCCCGCCATGAATCCCACCGCATCTACGGCACCAACCTGCAGCACAAGCACTTACCCGAGATGCAGAAGGTCTGTGGCCTGAGCGTTCCGCCCGTGTTCAGTCCCATCCTGGGCGACTTCTACAAGGGTATGGCAACCACCATCCTGCTGCCCGGTGTGGATGCCGTCATGGTACAGGAAAAACTGACCGCCTATTATGAAGGTCAGACCTTTGTCAGTGTGGCCCCTCTGGGCGGCGATGAGCCGGTGATTTACGCCAGCACGCTGGCAGGTACCAATCAGCTGCGGTTGATCGTCTGCGGCCATGAGGGACAGACCACAGTGACCGCCCTGTTTGACAATCTGGGCAAGGGCGCATCGGGCGCGGCGGTCCAGAACATGAATCTGATGCTGGGCTTTGACGAAACAGCAACACTTCTGTAAAGGAGAGTTTGGAATGAAACAAATCGAAGGCGGCGTGACCGCGGCAAAAGGCTTTACAGCCTCCGGTGTCCACTGCGGCGTAAAGAATAACAACAGCGATAAGAAGGATCTGGCGCTGATCTTGTCCGAGTGCGAGTGCTCCGCGGCGGCGGTTTATACCCGCAACCGCGTGAAGGCGGCCCCAATCTATGTGACTATGGAGCATTTGGAAAACGGGACCGCGTGGGGTGTGGTTGCAAACTCCGGCAATGCCAATGCCTGCGCACCCATGGCCCACGAAAATGCACAGGCCATGTGTCAGTTTGCAGCCGATGCAACCGGCCGCAAAGCAGTCGATTTTGTGGTGGCATCCACCGGCGTCATCGGTCAGACCCTGAACATCGGCGCCATTGAAAAGGGCATGCCCGCCGTGGCTCAGGCTTTATCCAAGGACGGATCCGATTCTGCTGCCCGCGCCATTATGACCACCGACACTGTCAAGAAGGAGTATGCGGTTTCTGTCTCCATCGGCGGCAAGAATGTCACCATCGGCGCCATTGCCAAGGGTTCCGGTATGATCCACCCTAACATGGGTACCATGCTGGCTTTCATTACCACCGACTGCAACATTACCCCCGACTGTCTGCATGAGGCCCTGACCGAAATTGTCAAGCGTACCTTCAACCGTGTGACGGTGGACGGAGATACTTCAACCAACGACATGTGCGTGGTACTGGCCAACGGTCTGGCGGGCAATCCCCTGATCGAGTGGAAGGATGACAGTTATACCGTCTTCTACAAGGCGCTGTATGAGGTCTGCGAGTATCTGGCCAAGTGCATCGCTTCTGACGGCGAGGGAGCTTCCCGTCTGGTGACCTGCACCATGAAGAATGCCCGCAGCGAAGAGAGTGCCGAGCGTCTGGCCAAGGCCGTGGTTGGTTCCTCTCTGGTCAAAGCAGCCATGTTCGGCGCCGATGCCAACTGGGGCCGCGTCCTGTGCGCCATGGGTTATTCCAAAGCGCCCTTCCGTCCCGAATATGTAGACGCCAAGTTCAAGTCCGCCGTGGGTGAGATCCTGGTCTGCAAGGACGGCGCCGGTCTGGACTTTGACGAAGAAGCGGCCAAGAGCATCCTCAGCCAGGATGAAGTTGTCATCGAAGTGGACCTCCACGAGGGTGACTGCGAGGCTACCTGCTGGGGCTGTGACCTGACTTATGAATATGTCAAGATTAACGGAGATTACCGTACCTGATGGGATTAAATGTCCCAATACTGCAGAACGATCAACAATTCATATCGGTCACATACTAGTTGTATGCTCCCTCACGAATTGTTTCCGTTCTTTGTCTTGAAACATTTTCTCTCCATCAGGAAATCTGAAATATAAAGAATTTTCCACTTGAAGGTGAAAAAATATGTCCTACTCCCATATTGACCGTGCCAATGTGCTGGCGGAAGCCCTGCCGTACATTCAGAAATACTACGGAAAGACCATCGTGGTCAAATACGGCGGAAACGCCATGATTTCGGAGGAACTGCGTCAGGCGGTGATTTCGGACATCATTCTGCTGCATCTGGTCGGCATTCATGTGGTGGTCGTTCACGGCGGCGGGCCCGAGATCAACGATATGCTGAAGAAAATCGGCAAGGAATCCAAGTTTGTGGACGGTCTGCGCTACACCGATCAGGAGACCATGGATGTGGTGCAGCAGGTGCTCTGCGGCAAGGTCAACAAGGATTTGGTGGCCACCCTGAACCGAAAAGGCGGCAAGGCAATCGGTCTGTGCGGCATGGATGGCGGCCTGTTCCGGGCCGAGCAGCTGGATGAAAAGTACGGTCTGGTGGGCGAGGTGACCGAGGTAAATGCCGACCCGGTCATCACGGCGCTGAAGAACGGCTACATTCCCGTGGTGTCCACCGTGGCGCTGGGAACCGATGCCGAAACGGCATACAATATCAACGCCGATACTGCCGCGGCAAAGCTGGCCACCGCGTTGGGCGCCGAGCGTCTGCTGCTGCTGACCGATGTGCGCGGCCTGCTGCGTGATCCCAAGGATGAGTCCACCCTGATTCAGGAACTCAACGTGTCTGCGGTACCCGGTCTGATCAAGGATGGCATCATCTCAGGCGGCATGATCCCCAAGATCGAATGCTGCGTGGAGGCAGTTCGCTCCGGCGTACACAGCACGGTTATTCTGGACGGCAGGATCCCGCACTCTATCCTCATCGAATTGCTTTCCGACGAAGGCATTGGAACCCTGCTCAAATAAGGAGTGAGCATTTATGAACCATGAAGAACTGAAAGCCCTCGATCAACAGTACGTCATGCAGACCTACGGTCGCTTTGACGTAGATATTGCCAGCGGAAAAGGCGCAACGCTTTGGAATGCAGCCGGTGAAAAGTATATTGATTTTACATCCGGTATCGGTGTTTGCTCGGTCGGTTACGGCAACGAGAAATGGATCGGAGCCATTACTGAGCAGGCATCCAAGCTGGGCCACATCTCCAATCTGTTTTACTCCGAACCTTACATCAAGTTGGCCCAGCAGCTTTGCAAGCGTACCGGCATGTCCAACGTGTTTTTTGCCAACGGCGGCGGCGAAGCCAACGAGGGTATGATCAAACTGGCCCGAAAGTACAGTTTTG
>JAZOBG010000034.1:0-2875 GCA_045595865.1 Oscillospiraceae bacterium | reverse complement strand
GGGGCCCTGCGCCGGCGGCGCAGTTTACTCTCCCGCTTTGACCGACTTCATCCTGATGGTCGACAAGGAGAGCCAGATGTTCATCACCGGCCCCGCCGTCATCGCTGCCACCACCGGTGAGGAAGTCACCGCTGAGGAGCTGGGCGGCGCCGACACCTGCACCACCGTTTCCGGTGTTGCCCATCTGTCTGCCTCCACCGAGGAAGAGTGCCTGTGGCAGGTTCGCCACATCCTGAGCTACCTGCCCTCCAACAAGGACGAGAAACCCCCTGTTCTGCCCTATGAGAAGGGTGACGAGAGCCGTCCCGTGCTGGACGAGATCATTCCCGACAACTCCATGTATCCCTACGATATGCTGGATGTTATTGATCAGATCGTGGACGACGGTTCCTTCTTCCAGACTCAGCCCTACTACGCCGACAACATCATCACCGGCTTCGGCCGTGTGGGTGGCAAGAGCGTGGGCATCATTGCCAACCAGCCTTTCGCCATGGGCGGCTCTTTGGATGTGAACGCCTCCGATAAGGCGTCTCGCTTCATCCAGTGCTGCGACGCTTTCAACGTGCCTCTGCTGAACCTGGTTGACGTGCCCGGTTTCCTGCCCGGCGTGGATCAGGAGCATTCCGGCATCATCCGCCACGGCGCCAAGCTGCTGTACGTTTACTCCGTGGCAGAGGTTCCCAAGATCACTGTCGTTCTGCGTAAGGCCTACGGTGGCTCCTACCTGGCAATGTGCTCCAAGGACCTGGGCGCTGACCATGTGTACGCATGGCCCACCGCCGAGATCGCTGTCATGGGCGCTGCCGGCGCTGCCAACATCGTCTTCCGCAAGGAGATCGCCTCCGCTGAAGATCCCGCTGCTGCCCGTGCACAGAAGGTTCAGGAGTATTCCGACCGCTTCGCCACTCCCTATGTGGCTGCCGAGCGCGGCTTCGTGGACATGGTCATCAAGCCCTCTGAGACCCGTGCTCAGATCATGGAGGCCCTGGAGGTTCTGCAGAACAAGAAGCGTGAAGGCCGTGTCCGCGGCAACATGCCTCTGTAATGATTCGTAACTGACAATTCATTGTACACAGTACATTGTATGTAGAACAAATGGCGCCGGAGCCGCCCGGGCGGCCCGACAGCCGACTGTTTCGCTAAAAATGGAGTAATGAAAAATGGGAATCGTACCTTATGCACTGATGACTTATGCATTGACTGCCGTGATTTCCTTGGCTGTCGTTGCTGTTATCGTCATCACAAATAACATCATGAACAAAAAAGTGAAGAAGGGGGACGAGAAATAATGCTCGAATTTCTGTCTCAGCTGTTCCCCGGCATCAGCACCTTCTTTGCGGTGGAACCTATTATTGCGATTGCGCGGCTGTTCCTGATTGTCCTGGGCTTTGTTCTGGCTTACCTGGGCTTTAAGGGCACTCTGGAACCCCTGATCATGATCCCTATGGGTATCGGCATGATCGCCGTCAACTGCGGCACGCTGTTCCTTCAGGGAGAGACTGCCGAGATCATTGGCAGTTCAATTGGTAACCTGATCATTGCGCCTCTGGTGGAGGAAACCGACGCGCTGATGACCATTATGCAGATTGATTTTCTGCAGCCTATCTACAATCTGACCTTCTCCAACGGTCTGATTGCCTGTCTGGTCTTTATGGGTATCGGCGCCCGCAGCGAGATCAGCTATTTGCTGGCCAAGCCATGGTCGTCCATGATCATCGCTCTGTTGGCTGAACTGGGCACATTTGTGACTCTGGTTCTGGGCGTTGTTGCGTTCGGTCTGACTCCTGAGCACGCCGCGTCCATCGCCACCATCGGCGGTGCCGACGGCCCCATGGTGTTGTTTACCTCTCTGATGCTGGCACCCGAGCTGTTTGTGCCCATCGGAATCATTGCCTACCTGTATTTGTCTTTGACTTACGGAGGCTATCCCTATATCATCAAGCTGATGGTGCCCAAGAAGTATCGCGGCATTGATATGTACGTGGACTTCCCTGAGGTTTCTCAGAAGGCCAAGTTCATTTTCATTGTTCTGGTCTGTGGCCTGCTTTGCCTGCTGCTGCCCGTGGCTGCTCCCCTGATCCTGTCTTTCTTTATCGGTATGGCGGTCAAGGAAGCCGGCGTGGCCCGGTATACCGAGCTGCTGGAAAACGGCATCAGCTACTTTGCCACCTTCTTCCTGGGTTTGTTGCTGGGCTGCCTGTGTGAGGCATCCACCATTCTGAACCCCGTCGTGATCAAGCTGCTGGTCCTGGGCATCATTGCTCTGGCTATCTCTGCTGTCGGCGGTCTGGCCGGTGGTTGGATCGTGTACCTGTGGAACAAGCGTAAGGGCGAGGATTACAACCCTGTTATCGGTATCGCCGGCGTGTCCTGCGTACCCACCACCGCCAAGCTGGCTCAGCACGCCGCTCAGGATGAGAATCCCTTTGCTATGATCCTGCCCTTGGCTATGGGCGCGAACATTTCCGGCGTCATCACCTCGGCCATCATCGCCGGCATCTTCGTTGCCACCATCCATATGGTCGGATGACCGCAAAACCCTTTGAAACGCAATCCCTGCTCTCCCGCGCGAAGCCTCGTGCGGGAGAGCGCAACAAAACAGCGATACCCTGCTGTTTTGTTCATGGAAAAAAGAAGGAGGGAAACCCCCAATCATGGAAAAGATGTTTACCAATATGACCGGCGGCGGTCCCGTTTCCGTGTACGTGGAAGACGGCCGCATTACCCGTGTCCGCCCCCTGCAGATCCCCGAAGAGGATTTTCCCAAGCCCTGGGTCATTGAGGGCAACGACGGCAAGAAGTATTCTCCCCCCAAGGCATTCCGCCTGAGCCCCCCGGTTCACGGCGAAAAGAACCGTGTTTATTCTGAGGACCG
>JAZOBG010000033.1:0-4320 GCA_045595865.1 Oscillospiraceae bacterium | reverse complement strand
GACATCCCGGCCGCACCCCCCGCACGGCACAGCAGTTTATCGCCGGACTGAAAACCAAGGGATAAGAAAACGCCCTGCCGAAGCCGGCAGGGCGTTTGACATGTAGATATTAGAAATACTTCTTGATGCCGTCGGGAGCCAGAGAAGCATCGGCAGAGATGCCCACGGTGAACTTGATGCCGTTCTTCTCGGAGAAAGACTCCATCCAGTCCAGGAACACTTCGGTGTCGTGGTCGGTGGTGCCGGGGATGATCTTGCCCAGGCTGTCGATGAAGATATGGGTAATGTCGTAGTTGCCGGCGTACAGACCGCAGATGAAGCCCTTCATGCCCTCATAAGAGTTGATGGCATAGCTCTCGGAATCAACCAGACGAATCTTATAATGAATGTCAAAAGTCATCTCGGGCTTGCGTTCAATTGCAACCACGTTGCCATTCTCGGTAGTGGCGGCAGCGTTGATCAGGTCGATCAGCTGCTTGGTCTTGCCGGAGCCCTTCAGACCCATAATTACTTTAACCATATGAATCACTCCTTCGTTGTGTGCCGGGCGGGCCCGGCCTCTTGATTTATATTACCATTTCTTTTGTTCAATTTCAACTGCTTTTGGAAAGTTCCCGGAAAAATTCACGGGAATTATGTACTCCGGTCGGGGGAAACCGTATTACAGGCGGCTTTGCAGCTCCTCGCGGCGCGCTTCATAGCCGGGTTTGCCCAACAGGGCGAACATATTGACCTTGTAGGCCTCCACACCGGGCTGGTTGAAGGGGTTGACGCCCAGCAGGTAACCGGACAGACCGCAGGAGAACTCGAAGAAGTAGATCATGCGGCCCACGCTGTCGGCATCGCGGCGGTCGGCAGTCACAAGCACGTTGGGCACGCCGCCGTCCACATGAGCCAGACGGGTGCCGGCCATGGCCTGATCGTTGACAAAGTCCAGAGTCTGCCCGGCCAGGAAGTTCAGACCGTCCAGATCGTCGGGGTCGGCGGGAATGGTAATGGTGCTGTAGGACTGATCAAAGCGGACCACGGTCTCCAGCAGGATGCGCTCGCCCTCCTGAATGTACTGACCCATGGAGTGCAGGTCGGCAGTAAACTCCACGCTGGCGGGGAAAAGCCCCTTGCCGTCTTTGCCCTCGCTCTCACCGTACAGCTGCTTCCACCACTCGGCGAAGAAACGGAAGGAAGGCTCGTAGCAGGCCAGCAGCTCGATCTTCTTGCCGCCCTCGTACAGAGCGTGGCGGGCAGCAGCATACTGCCATGCGGCGTTGTCGGTGCCGGGATTGCCCAGCAGAGTGTCCATCTCGGCCTTGGCGCCGCCCATCAAGGCAACGATGTCGATGCCGGCGGCGGCAATGGGCAGCAGGCCCACAGCAGTAAGTACGGAGTAACGGCCGCCCACCTCGTCGGGAACAACAAAGCTCTCGTAGCCTTCGCGGTCGGCAACGGTTTTCAGGGCGCCGCGGGCTTTGTCGGTGGTGGCGTAGATGCGCTCACGGGCGCCTTCCTTGCCGTACTTGTCCTCCAGCAGCTTTTTGAAGATGCGGAAAGCCACGGCGGGCCCGGTGGTGGTACCGGATTTGGAAATAACATTGACCGAGAAATCCTTGCCCTCCAGTTTCTGAATCAGAGCAGTCATGGCGTCGGTGGACAGACCGTTGCCGGCAAAGACCACTTCGGGAGCATCGGGAGCGGCACCCAGCAGATCGATCACAGCGCGGGCGCCCAGATAGGAGCCGCCGATGCCGATGACCACCAGAATGTCGGACTGCTTGCGGATGCGTTCCGCGGCGGCCAGAATGCGGGAAAACTCCTCCTTGTCGTAATCCTCGGGCAGCTTGACCCAACCGGTGTAGTCACCGCCGGGGCCATTGCCCTCGCGCAGCATTTCGTGGGCCTTGGTCAAGGCATCAATACGGCCGGTCAGATAATCGGCGGGAAGAAAATCGGATGCAAAGGAAAGATTGAGTTTCAATGTATTCTACCTCCCATGGTGTTTTATGTTACTGACCGCATTTTACCACAACTTCTGCGAAAAAAACATCAAAAATCATAAGAAAGTTAAAAAAGGTCCCGGAGGACGGATTTTTTTGAGGTTTTGCACCAAAATGTTCTTGACCTTGGAACCATTCCAAGGTTTAATATAAACTGGAAAATGGTAAACTGGGTCAGTCTGCGGGGATTTTTTACCGCAATGGCCTAATTTTATGTGAGAAAAGAGGGACGGCTTTATGTCCGAGAAAAAGGAACTTGCCCTGGAGCAGCTGCCCAAGGATGCCGCCAAACTGCAGGAGACTGTGAATGAAGGCAAGATGCTGGTTCTGCGCAGCAAGGATGAGTTTATTTATATGGTGGACGGCGGCAGCGATTACCGCATGTTCAACCACACTGCCGGTCAGTATCGTGCCGGTCGCCGCGTTCAGGCCAAGGGTCCCAAGGACCATGAAATGTTTGAAGGTGCCGCCAAGGCGGTTGACATGGCCTTTGCCGTGACCTTTGATCCCTCCATGGATCTGCCTTCGGTCATGTACAACGCGGAGGAGGCCATTCTGGAGGCCTACCCCATGGTGGGAGAGGAAGAGAAGCTGGACTTCTCCACCTACAACCAGCCCATCGAGGAGTAAAACCGGATTACCGACCGGTCTCCGGGCCGATCAGCAATTATAGATGAGTTAAAAATTTTTAAAAATAAAGGAGCTATCACTCATGGAACTGAGAAACGTCGTCATTGTTGACGCATGCCGTACCGCAGTCGGCAAGTTCGGCGGCACTCTGAAGCCCGTCAAGGCTCACGAGCTGGCCACCACCGTGATCAAGGGTATTCTGGAGCGCAACAATCTGGATCCCGCCAAGGTCAGCGAGGTTATTATGGGCCAGTGCCGTCAGTCCTCTGACGAGTCCAACGTGGCCCGCGTCGCCGCACTGGAAGCCGGCATTCCCGACACCGTCCCCGCTTACACCGTCATGCGCGCCTGCGCTTCGGCTATGACCGCCATGCAGAACGGCGCCTACGCCATCATGGCCGGCACCAGCGATATCGTCATTGCCGGCGGCACTGAGTCCATGTCCAACGGCATCCACTACCTGAGCAACGCCCGCTGGGGCGTGGGCACCGGCAACGTCAATCTGGTTGATGCCCTGACCGAAGCTCAGCTGACCAGCCAGCCTCAGGATGTGTACGGCTCCTTCTCCATGGGCGCCACCGCCGAGAACATTGCTCAGACCATGGGCATCACCCGCGAGGAGCAGGACGCCTTCTCTCTGGCTTCCCAGCGCAAGGCCATTGCCGCTGTCGATTCCGGCCGTTTCCGTGACGAGATCGTTCCCGTGGTCGTTCCCCAGGGCAAGAAGAAGGATCCCATCGTATTCGTGGACGATGAGTTCCCCAACCGCGCCACCAACGAAGAGAAGATGGCCAAGCTGAAGCCCTGCTTCAACATCCGCAAGGATGAGAATGGCCGCGTGTTCCCCTCCAAGGAACTGACCGGTACCGTTACCGCAGGTTCTTCCTCCGGCCGTAACGACGGTGCTTCCGCCGTGCTGCTGATGAGCGAGGAGATGGCAAACAAGCTGGGCCTGAAGCCCATGGCTCGTCTGCGCGGCTTCGGTAATGCCGGCTGCGATCCCCGCCTGATGGGTCTGGGCCCTGTCGGCGCCGCTCCCAAGGCACTGGCCAACGCCGGTCTGACCGTGGATGACATGGGTCTGATCGAACTGAACGAGGCTTTTGCTTCTCAGTCTCTGGGCTGCATCAAGCAGCTGGGCTGGGAGGACAAGATGGACATCATCAACGTCAACGGCGGTGCTATCGCTCTGGGTCACCCCATCGGCTCCTCCGGTTGCCGCATCGTGGTCACTCTGGTGCACGAGATGAAGAAGCGCGGCGTCAAGTACGGTCTGGCTACCCTGTGTATCGCCGGCGGTATGGGTCAGGCTTGCGTGGTTGAGCTCTGCGACTGAATACATAACCCCCTGTCGGAATGACAGTTTTGCATTGTAAATCAAATTTTTAATGAAATTGCAAAAAAGAAAAGGAGATTATTATCATGGGAAAGAAACTTATGATCCAGGCCTGCCTGTGCGGCGCCGCTACCTCCAAGCAGCAGACCCCTTACGTTCCCGTCACTCCCGACGAGATCGCTGCTGATACCGTCGCCTGCGTTAAGGCCGGTGCTTCCATCGTTCACATCCACGCTCGTGACGCCGAGGGCAAGAACTCCATGGCTACCGAGACCTTTGTTGAGATCTGCGAGAAGGTTCGTGAGGCTCTGGCCAAGAACAACCTGGACTGCGTCATCAACCTGACCTCCTCCGGCTCCAAGT
>JAZOBG010000032.1:0-3161 GCA_045595865.1 Oscillospiraceae bacterium | reverse complement strand
GGTGTCGACCACCTTCTTGTCGCCCATGCGGGCGCCCCAACGCTCAGCAGGCAGAGCATAGGGAGCAGCGGACATATTCTCGGTACCGCCGGCAACAACGATCTCAGCGTCGCCGGAGCCGATGGCGCGGGCAGCCTCGATAACAGACTTCATGCCGGAGCCGCAGACCATGCCCACGGTGTAAGCGGGGACGGAGAAAGGCAGACCGGCCTTGACACCGACCTGACGGGCGGGGTTCTGACCCTGAGCAGCAGTCAGGATGCAGCCGAACATCAGCTCGTCGACCTGCTCGGGCTTGACGCCGGCGCGGTTCAGAGCTTCCTTAACGACGATGGCACCCAGATCGGTAGCGGGGGTGTCCTTCAGGGAGCCGCCGAAGGAACCGACAGCGGTACGGCAACAATTGACAACATAGATGTCTCTCATTTTCATGACCTCCAAAGTTCATATAATTCCCGGTTGGGGTTTTCACATAGAGAAATTATATACCTATATAAAATGAAAATCAACTGGCAACTTGCCCTTTTCATTCGTGAAAAAACTATTTTTATCAGCAGATTGGCCCCATCTTCCGGTTTTCCGAAAGATGAGGCCAACAAATTGTTATTCTTCACCCGCCAGAACAGACCAGGCGTAGTCTCCGAGCTCGATCAGCTCCCAGTCTCCACCCTTGTCGCTCCACTTGCCGTTCACTTGTTCCATCTGACTCTGGGTCAGCAGATTGACCGGCTCGGTCAGCACACCGGCCTGTTCCAGCGCTGCCAGCGTATGCCGGGAGGTGGTCTGCAGGGTGACCGTGATGCGCTCGGTTATGATGTCCGGCTCGGTATTGACCGGCTTAGGCTCAGCAACCGTTACGCTGCCGTACAGCAGTTCCGTCTCTGTCAGCGTCTTGCCCCTGTCATCGCTCTTTCCGCGGTAGAACACGATCTCCAGATCGTTGACGAAACAGTTGTCCATCCGCTCCTGATCGTTCATCAGGTAGCGTCGGCCGATGTTCCCCTCGGCAAAGTCGGCCATGATCGCTTCAAACACCTGTTCATAGGCATCCTTGCTGACTGCGACATCCTTGGTATAGATATTGTTGTCATTTGCATCCACACTGTACCCCGAAAGGGTCATTTCTATGATGTCGCTTGCCCTTTCATCGGACAGACCATAGGCACCCTTCACCACCTGCGGCAGATTGATCAGTGCGTTCATTTTTCCGCTGAGGGTCTGCGCATCGTCCAGTTGGTCAACGTACACGGGAATCTGATCATAATCCCGGGTAATCACGTCGCCGGTTTTCAGGAAATAGGATACCCGGAATCCGGTACTCGTTCCCGTTTCCACATAATATTCGCCTTTCGCACTCTGTTCCGCGGAGGAATAGTAATCGCTTCGCTCCAGCACAGCTTTGTTGTCCACCACCGTTTGATGCAGATCCAGCACCGCATGAATGATCTCGGGGTCGGTGCTGTCAATAATGGCGCCGTGCTGCGCCTCATCGTACGGCATGGTGTAAATTCCGGTGACCGTCACCGAGTCCACCTGTTTTTCGGCAGGCACCCTGCGCTCAAAGCCGGTCAGGTCAAACTCCATGGCGCAGACCAGCACCACCAACGCCCCAAGGAAGGGCAGGCAGCCTTTCCAACAGCCAAATACCCGGAAGGACTTTTCCAGAACCATGCGGGCCAGAAAATAACCCACCGTACCGCTGATAATCATCAGCACCAGCAGTGTCCACGCCGTTTCGGGCAGCACACCGCGGAACAGTTCAAAGAACAGTACGCCGAAGGCCAACGCGCAGCAGAATGCCACGCCGTACTGGAACACGGGCCGCACCCAGGTGACCGTAACAGCGTCACCGGCACGCTCCATGTGCCGATGGCGGTAGACGATCAAAGCCACACCGGCCAGGATCAACCCCAGAATGGCATAGACCAAAATGTAACCCAGTGTAGGAAATTCATAGCGGACGATCACTTCAGCGGAGCCGGCAGCCGTCTCTTCCACCCGGCGCACGTCCAGTGACTCCGCCAGATTCCAAATGGGGGTCAGCCAGCGGGCCAGCGTGTACACACCCTCAATGCCGTCATACCCGAACACAAATCGGTTGAACGTGGCATCCAGCAGGGCCACCAGCGCCACCGGCAGGGCGCTGAGAATGCCGTAATAGGCGGGCAGCCCCAGAATATGTCCGGTAAACATGGCGCAGAAGGTGGCAAAGCAGAAGAAAAACAGCTCCATCAACGTTACGGCAAAGAACCACATGACCAACGGTCCCACCGCCACGCAGCCGTAAACCACTTCGGCCAACAGGGTCAGCACAAAGATCACCAGATTGGGCCCCGCCAGAAAGGTCATGCCCGACAGGAAATTGGTCAGGAACAACCCCTCCCGCCGGATGGGCAGGGTATGCATCAGGCAGGTGGACCGGTTGTTGTACAGATAGGACCACACGGCCACCGCCGCAAACAGGGCAAAGGCCACCGACAGCACGATTCCGGCATCGGTAATGCAGTCCAGCACGTGCTTCTGGGAGAAGCGAAGGACGGGGTTGCTGTAATCCGACAGGATCAGGTCACAGGGCAGCACGAACACCCAGATGACCAGATAAAGCGCCCAGATGGGCCAGAACCGGGTCAGATTTTTCTTGTACAGGGTGGCATTAAAGAACGATTTCCCGGACCGCATAGTCCTCACCTCCCAACTCATAAATAAAGATCTCCTCCAGCGTCAGGGGCAGCGCCTCCATGAGAATGGGGGCGTACACCGCAAGGCGGTTGGTGGCGTCGGCCGCCGTGCCGCGGACGATCAGGGTGTGGATGCGCCCCACCTGAGACACGTGAAGCACCTCCATGTCGGCGGGCAGCTGGGGCATCTCCCTCTCCTGAAAGACCACCTGCATTTTTACCACGTTGCCCTGCAGCTCAGACAGGGACCGCTCCACCAGCACACGGCCTTTGGACAGAATGCCCACATGGTCGCAGACGTCCTCCAGCTCACGCAGGTTGTGGGAGGATACCAGCACGGTGGTGCCGTGCTCGGCCACGTCGCTCATCAGCAGGCTCCAAACCTGCCGGCGCATGACCGGGTCCAGTCCGTCCACCGGTTCGTCCAGAATCAGGTAGTCAGGGCGGCAACACAGAGACAGCCAGAAGGCGCTTTGCTTCTGC
>JAZOBG010000031.1:0-2091 GCA_045595865.1 Oscillospiraceae bacterium | reverse complement strand
ACAAACTTGAATTTGTAGGTGAGTATATGAAAAACTTATATATAGTCGGTGGAACAATGGGAGTTGGAAAAACCGCCGTCTGTCAGCAACTTAAAATGAATTTATCAAATAGTGTGCTTCTTGATGGTGACTGGTGCTGGGATTCCAATCCGTTCCAAGTAACCGATGAAACCAAATCTATGGTGATGGATAATATTTGTTACTTGCTCAATAACTTTTTACATTGCTCTGCTTATGAAAATGTAATTTTCTGTTGGGTAATGCACCAACAGTCTATCATTGATTCCATCGTAGAAAAACTGGATACACAAAGCTGCGATGTGAAATGTATTTCGCTTATTGTTGACGAAGCCAATTTACGCAAGAGATTAACAAAGGATGTGGAGGGCGGTATTCGAGTTGAGGATATAATCGAAAGAAGTATAACAAGAATACCGATGTATGACACACTCAACACGATTAAAATTGACACCAACGAAAAGACCGTGGCTATGATTGCCAACGAAATCAAGCTGCTTTGATGTTGTCAAATTCCAATTTGTCTAACTGACCATGGTTTCACTTTTGCGCCTATGGTTTCATTTTCAAGTGAAACCTTTTGAAACCCTGTGAAACCGTATCAATATTATCAAAATGATGAACCGGATGACCTTCAGCTTGTTTATCCACTTCTGTAAAGGCCAATTTCTTTGGGGCAATCCTCATCGTTCATATTCGGGCAGCTGAAAAATCAGGATCCGCTCCCGGGGTTCCGGGGCAAACAGATCATCACATTCGATCTCGTCGAAAAATTCCAGTTCCTCCACGGTCATCAGGCAGGAAACAAACTCGTCCGACGGATAGTAGAAAAGTAAAAACACTTCCCTTGGATTCTCATAATAGGACTCCAAAATTTTAGCCAGTACCTTATGCAGGATCTCCACAGAAAAGGGGTTGAAAAAGTAACAGCGATTGACTTCCGGCGGCACCTCATAGGCCTCCGCTCTTATCCACACAAATTCCGCCTTTGAAACAGCGTTTTTTTGATTTTCAAGAGCGCTTTTGTATATCCGCCCATCATACTCAATTCCGATGGTCCTGGCCTTGACCCTGTCTGACAGAAAAAAGCCCACACGGCCCTTTCCGCACCCATAGTCCAAAAGCACATCCCCCTGCCCAATCAAGCCGCTATTTGCCAATCGCTCCAGCACACAGTAGGGCGTGGGTTCATAGGGGTGATGGTAGGCGTCCGCGTTTATGTCGTCCCGGCCGGTTGTATTGATTTGCAGGCGTTGATCCCACACCCTTTCGTAATCCATTCTGATTCACCTCTGTCCATCCGGATTTTGGCTTATTATATCACAGTTCTTCGGCAGGGGCAACCGGTCTACGCAGCGTAGGTTGCCCGATTGCTTCTTTTGTGGTATGCTTTTGCGGAAAGGAAGTGGCATCCATGAATACGTATGTGACCGGAATCACCATCAAACAGCTTCGGGAAAAGCGAAACCTGACCCAAGCACAGCTGGCTGACAACATCGGTGTCAGCAGCAAAACCATCTCCAAATGGGAAACCGCCAAAGGTTTGCCGGATATTACGCTTCTGCAGCCTTTGGCAAAGGCCCTTGGCGTGTCGGTGATCGAATTGATGAACGGCGAGCATATTGCAAACAAAAACATCTCCGCCAATATGCTGCGGTCCATATTCTATGTCTGTCCCATCTGCGGCAATGCGGTTCACAGCACCGGAAATGCTGTGGTCAGCTGCTGCGGCATTACACTGCCTCCGCTGGAGGCGGAAGAAGCGGACCTTGACCACCGGCTTACCGTTGAGAATGTGGAGGACGAACACTTCGTCACCGTCCATCATCCGATGACAAAGCAGCACTATATCTCCTTTCTCGCATTCATCACCTCGGACCGGCTGCAAATGGTGAAGCTGTATCCGGAGAGCAACGCAGAAACCCGGCTGCAGCTGCGGGGCAAAGGATCCCTCTATTACTACTGCAACCGGCACGGTATGTACAAAGCAAAGATTTAACGAAACTCACACCCGCGCCGCGGGGGGGAGAATTTTTCTATTGGTGCTGCTGCCTTTTCTCCCGCGCAGCATTG
>JAZOBG010000030.1:0-4677 GCA_045595865.1 Oscillospiraceae bacterium | reverse complement strand
CCGGCATGTCCAATGTGTTTTTTGCCAACGGCGGCGGCGAAGCCAACGAAGGCATGATCAAGCTGGCCCGTAAGTACAGCTTTGATAAGTACGAAGTCGGAGGGCCAAGCGGTCTTAGGAAGACAAGCAAGTTGTTCAACTCCTTGGCTCACAGAACGACATGGCTACGATCCGACTTCCGGCATGTCCAATGTGTTTTTTGCCAACGGCGGCGGCGAAGCCAACGAGGGTATGATCAAACTGGCCCGAAAGTACAGTTTTGACAAGTACGGAAAGGGAAGAGGCACGGTGATCACCCTGCGCAATTCTTTCCACGGCCGTACGATTACGACACTGGCTGCTACCGGGCAGGATGTGTTTCACAATTATTTCTTCCCCTTCACCGAAGGATTCCGTTATGCAATGCCCGATATGGACGCCATGGAGGCTGTGGCCGGTCACGATGTTTGTGCCGTCATGGTGGAGCTGGTTCAGGGCGAAGGCGGCGTCATGCCGCTGGATAAGGAATTTGTTCATGCATTGGCCGACCTGTGTGCCAAGCGCGACTGGCTGCTGCTGGTGGACGAGGTGCAGACCGGTGTAGGCCGTACCGGCAGCCTGTTTGCTTTCCAGGAGTACGGCATTCTTCCTGATGTGGCATCCTTTGCCAAGGGAATTGCCGGTGGCCTGCCCATGAGCGGTATTATGGCCAACGAAAAGTGTCGCAATGTTCTGACCCCCGGCACCCACGCTACCACCTTTGGTGGAAATCCGGTCAGCGCAGCGGCCGCTTTGGCCGTTCTGGACATTTTGGATGAAGATGCGCTGGCTGCCGTCAAGGAAAAGGGCGCGTATCTGAAGAACGGCATTGAGGCGTTGGGCCTGTCCTGTCTGGGCAAGGTGGGCGGCATGGGACTGATGCTCGGCATCGAAGTAAATGCGCCCTATACAAACAAAGAACTGACTGCCAAGCTGGTGGAGAACGGTCTGCTGGTTTTGACTGCCGGTGCCAAAATCCGCCTGCTGCCTCCTTTGGTTATTACCAAAGAGGAAATGGACGAAGGTCTGGCCATTATGAAAAAAACATTGGAGGTACTGTAACATGAAACGTGATTTGCTGAAGCTGCTTGATCTGACCCGTGAAGAGATCACCGAGATTTTGGACGTTGGCGATCAGATGAAGTACAATCAAAAGCATGGTATTGCCCATGATTATCTGAAGGGCAAGACTCTGGCTATGATTTTTGAAAAGAACTCCACCCGTACCCGCGTTTCCTTCGAAGTCGGTATGTACCAGTTGGGCGGTCACGCTCTGTTCCTGTCCGGCAAGGAAAGCCAGATCGGCCGCGGTGAGCCCATTGAGGATACTGCCCGCGTTCTGTCCCGCTACTGCGACGGCATCATGATTCGTACCTACTCTCAGGAGGGCGTGGAGAAGCTGGCACAGTACGCTTCCATTCCTGTTATCAACGGTCTGACCGATTTTGCCCATCCCTGTCAGGTGTTGGCCGACCTGATGACCATCCGTGAGTACAAGGCTCGTCTGGAAGGCCTGAAGCTCTGCTTCATCGGCGACGGCAACAATATGGCAAACTCCCTGATCGTGGGTGGCCTGAAGTGCGGCATGGATGTTTCGGTGGCCTGTCCCGAGGGCTACGATCCCGATCCTGCAGTGCTGGCCTATGCCGCTACTGTAACCGATGCCAAATTTGAACTGGTTCGCGATCCCAAGGAAGCTGCCAAGGGTGCTGATGTGGTTATCAGCGACGTCTGGGCCTCCATGGGTCAGGAGGAAGAGGCTCAGAAGCGTCGCCTGGCCTTTGAGGGCACCTATCAGATTAACGATGAGCTGATGGCATTGACCAATCCCGGCTGTATGGTGCAGCACTGCCTGCCCGCTCACCGCGGCGAGGAAATCACTGCTGAGGTATTTGAAGCCCATGCCGACGAGATTTTTGACGAGGCAGAAAACCGCCTGCATGCCCAGAAGGCTGTCATGTATCTGCTGATGGGCGGCAAGTGGACTTGCTGAGCCGGAACCTTTTGCACAATTAAATTTGTCAGCATTTCAGGGTCGTCTTATGACGGCCCTGAAATATTTGAAAACGAAAAAATTTGTAACACGGAGTTCTATACAATGGAAAAAACTTGCATTATAATGGCGGTAGTATGAAAACGACAGGGAGCGATTTTGTATGGCAAAGGCAGCATTTATCGGTCTGGGCAGCATGGGCGGTGCTATGGCACGCAACTTGATTGACGCCGGGCATTCGGTCATGGTTTACGATGTGGTGGAAGCAAAGTGCGATGAGATCATGGGGGCGAAAAAAGCCCTTTCGGTGGCAGATGCGGCACGGAATGCCGAGTTTATTTTCTTCTCAGTTCCTGATCCAGCTGCGCTGCAGGAGTGTATTTTTAGCGAGTCCGGAGCCTTGTCCGTGATGCGGGAAGGTCAGATCCTCATCGACATGAGCACGGTCTCCATTGAGATCAGCGCTCAGTGTGATGAGGCAATCAAAGCCAAAGGCGGAGCCTTCCTCTGTACCCCCATCGGCGGTGGTACCGACATGGCAAAGGCCAAGACCATTACCGTCATGTGTTCCGGCTCGAAGGGGGCCTATGACCGTGCGCTGCCCTTGTTCAAAGACCTATCCCGGAAACATTACTATCTGGGGGAAGGGTACGGCGCCCGTGCCATGAAGCTTGCCCATAACATGATGCTTGCTATCAACATGCAAATGCTGGCCGAGACCCTGGCGTTCTGCGAAAAGGCCGGTGTGGATGCAGATGTGGCCATGGATATCATCGGCGAGAGTATGATGTATAACAAATATCTGGATTTTAAGCTGCCGGAGATTCGTGACCGCAGTTTTAAGCGCACCTCCATGCCGGTAAAAATGTTGGGGAAAGACATGCGCTTGGCGATGGAATGCGTGGAACAGTTAGGCGCAAAGGCTCCGTTGACACAGGTGACCAAACAGATGCTGGATACTCTGAATGAGCAGGGGTTCGGCGATCAGGACCCCACCTGGCTGCTGCTGCAAATGGAAAAAGAAAACGGAATGAATCCCAAGGAAATGCTCTGAATGTAAAAATGACCGTGTGGAATTTTCCACACGGTCATTTTAATGGATGAATCAGAGGTCTTTGGCGTAATAGTTGATCAGGCAGCCCACCAGTATGATGTCACGCTGCTCCCGGCTCACATCAGGAAGGATCAAGGTGACTGCACGTTCCGTACCGCTTTGGATCAGGGTTGCGTCGATACGTTCGCCGTCGCCCTCCAACAGGGTACGGATACCGGGAATATACAGTTGGTCGCCGGCCTGGATGTTCCATTCCTTCATATTGGGTAGAACGAAGGGCAGCATACCCCAATTGATCACGTTGGAACGATAGCGCTTGGTGGCATATTCCTCTACCAAGTTGGCGCAACCGCCCAGTACACGCTGGCAGGAGGCGGCCTGTTCGCGAGCCGAGCCGTCACCCGGTTTCAATGCCGCGACCAAACTGCCCAAACCGGTTTTTGCGGCATTACGGCCGTTCAGAGCGGCCAGAACGGCAGGGTTGGTCGGATCGGTGCGGCGCAGCTGCTCCAAGGCGAGAACATCCTTTGCGCGTCCCACATATTCAGGTGCTCTGCGGGAAAGGGTAAATTCGGCCAGTTTCATGGGGTTGGAGCGGTAGGAGGAAGTCTCACCGGAGGGGATCAGTTCATCGGTGGTGGTAACCGGATCGTAAATGGCGGCAGCCACAGTCAGCAGAAGGTCCTCGGGCAGGGGGATCTGCTCAGGCCAGTCGGCAATATTGGGGCCGTAGACCAGTTCGGTTTCCGGCTTGGGATTGCCCACGCCCATGTACACACGGGCCTTATAGGTCGAATCGTCGTAGGCAAAGCGCTCCGCGGCGGTGTCTGCGGGGCAGTCGGGCAGTTCGTCGGCCGCGGTAAGCACGCCGCCGTTTTTGGTGGTGGCGGCAATAGAGCGGGCGTCCATCAGTGCCACGTAGGAAAGCTGACCGTCACCGGGTTTGGAACCCTCGCGGTTGGGGAAATTGCGGGTGGAGTGGCGAATGGAGAAAGCGCCGTTGGCCGGAGTGTCGCCTGCGCCGAAGCAGGGCCCGCAGAAACAGGAGCGCCAATCGGCACCGACAGCCATCAGACTGGTCACATAGCCCTGACGAGTCAGTTCGGTCAGAATGGGCATACTGCCGGCATAGCAGGACAGGCGGAAAGCATCGCTGCCGATTGGGGTTGTTCCGATGATCTCGGCTGCGCGGCGCAGGTTCTGGTAGGTGCCGCCGGAGCAGCCGGCAATGACACCCTGATCCACATAGAACTTACCGTCTTTGACTTTATCGGTCAGAGCGCCGGGCAGAGTCTTGATGTCAAGCTGCTCGACAGCATCTTTCTCAACCTGACGCAGCAGGTCGGCGGCATTGGCCTTGAACTCGGCAATGGTGTACACATTAGAGGGGTGAAAGGGAAGTGCGATCATAGGCTTGATGGCAGACAGGTTGACCTCAATCAAGCCGTCGTACAGGGCACCCTCAGAGGGGGTCATTTCGTAATAAGTCTCGCCCCGGCCCAGTTCGGTCAGGGTGGCTTTGGTATATTCATCGGTCTGCCACACCGAGGACAGGCAGGTGGTTTCGGTGGTCATCACATCAATACCGCAGCGGTAGTCCATGGAGATGGCG
>JAZOBG010000029.1:0-3039 GCA_045595865.1 Oscillospiraceae bacterium | reverse complement strand
CATCAGCACCGACAAAAGGTACAGTCTGCGCCGCTCGCCGCCCGAAAGCCGGCCGATGGGCACGCTCTGCAGGTCGGAGGGAAACAGGAAGCGCTCCATCATCTGATTGGCCGAGAAGGTCCCCTCATTGGTTTTGACTTCGTCGGCGATCTCGTGAATGAAATCGTAGACCCGCTGGTTCAGGTCCAGTTCCCGGCCCTCCTGCGAAAAGTGGCCGATCTTCACCGTGGTGCCCATCTCCACATGACCGCTGTCCGGTTGCAGTTGGCCTGCGATCATGCGCAGCAGGGTGGATTTGCCCGCGCCGTTTTTGCCCACGATGCCGATGCGGTCATCCCGCAGGAGATTGTAGGAGAAGTCCTCGATCACTCTGAGCGGCCCAAAGGACTTGCTGACTCCATGCAGCTCGATGATCTTCCTGCCCAGCCGACTGGATGCCGCCGCCATCTGCACGGTGTCGTCGGTCTCGGGGGCCTCCTGACTGAGCAGATTCTCATACCGCTCGATGCGATCCTTGGACTTGGTCCGGCGGGCCTGACAGCCGCGCATGATCCACTCCCGTTCCACACGCAGAATGGACTGGCGCTTGCGCTCACTGGCCTGCGCCATTTCGGCGCGCTGGGCCTTCAGTTCCAGATACTTGGAGTAATTCGCCTCATAGTGGTACAGGGAGCCTCTGGACAGTTCGGTGATGTGGTTGACCACACGCTCCAGAAAATAACGGTCGTGGGTCACCATGACCAGACCGCCCCGGAAGCGGCGCAGCCAGTCCTCCAGCCATGCCACCATCTCGCTGTCCAGATGGTTGGTGGGCTCGTCCAACACCAGAATATCAGCCGGATGCACCAGCGCCGCCACCAGCGCCACGCGCTTGCGCTGACCGCCGGACAGGGTGCCGACCTTCTGCTCAAAGTCGGTCAGACCCAGCCGGGTCAGCATGGTCTTGGCTTCGTATTCATTCAGCTGGCGAAATTCCGCCGGAAAGTGCAGAAAGACCTGCTCCAGCACGGTGGCGGAATCCTCCATGACCGGATTCTGTGACAGGTAGCTGACCTGCACGTTGGGATTGCGGGAGATGCGGCCTGCGTCCGGTTCGGTCACCCCGGCCAGCACCTTGAGGAAGGTGGACTTTCCGGTGCCGTTGATGCCGATCACGCCGGTCTTATCCCCCTCATTCAGATAAAAATTGACATCCTGCAGCAATTGTCGGGTGCCGAAATTGATGGACAGATGTTCCGCAGATAACAACATAGTTCCTCCATGCGCCTGCCGGCGCAGCATTGTTTTTTTCTATTTTATCACGACCTGCCCAAACCGGCAACCCTTGTCAACCGCGCGCAAACCCTGTATACTGGAAGGCAACAGAACTCGAATCCGCACCGAAATACCCTGTGAAGGAGCACCGTACGATTCCCTTGAAGTTGGCGATATCTATGACTGGAACGAAGGCTCCAGACGGTGCTTTGAAAGCGTAGGTTTCCTAGCCTATGAAAAAACAGATAAGGGTGCCAAGTATAAATTGCCACTCTGAATTGGAGAGAAAAAACATGATTATTTGGATCAGCGGCCCTTATGGTGTGGGCAAGTCCACCCTCGCTGAAGCTATGGCAGCAAAAATGAAAAACGCCCTAATCTTCGATGCGGAGGAAGTGGGTAACGCAGTTCGGGAAAATTATCCCGACTGTCCCTATGGATACATATTTGAGGACTATCCTTTGTGGGGTGAATTCTGCTACTTGCTCTTGAAGGATGTCCATGAAAAGTTCCATAAGGATATTCTCGTACCTATGACATTATTGAGAGCCGAATCCTACAGCATTATTGAAAAGCTGCTCCAGGATGGGATCGACACCCGGTTAGTCGTTCTGGAAGCAAGTTATCAGACTGTCCATGACCGTATTCTTGCCCGTGGCGAGGAAGAAGGATGCTGGTGCATGGAGAACATCGAACTGGCAAGAGTAGGCTGCGCAGCCCTGCCGGGAATCCATGTACAAACTGATAGTAAAACTGTAGACGAACTGTGCTATGAAGTGTTGAATCAAATTCGCTAATGGTATTAGCACCGGAATCGGTCTGAATACAAATCAAAAAAGAAAGGTGTGGTTTTTTATGAAGATGAATCGTGTATGGAGGGTTCGCGCTTCCTAATGTTTGAAGAACTGTATGAAAAACTGACCCACGCCGACCGCGACCGCTATCTGGAACGCATCGGCCTTTCCGGTCTGGAATGCAAGGGCGATCTGGATACCCTGAACAAGGTTCTGTACGCCCATGTCCAGCATATTCCCTTTGAAAATCTGGACGCATGGGACGCCGGCCGCTGCCCCAGTCTGGCCGTTCGCGATCTGTTCAACAAGATGGTCTGCTGCCGCCGGGGCGGCTGGTGCCACGAGCAGAACGGTCTGCTGCACGCATTTCTGGAGTCTCTGGGGTATGAGGTCTACTCGGTGGGCGGCCGGGTGACCGCCGATCTGGATTTCCTGACCCCCATCGGCCACCACGGCGTCATCTGCGTGCTGGAGGGCAAAAAATATTACTGCGACGTGGGCTTCGGCGACATTTGCTTCCAGAGTGCCATTGCGCTGGACGGCACCCCCTCGCCCTTCGGCTTTCATATCGAGAAGTACGGCGACTGGTACGAGGTCTGGCGCGACCGGGGCCGGGTCATGAAAATGCTGATGTTCGCCGATCTGGCCTATGAGCCCATGGACTATCTGTTTGCCAACTACGTCAATGCTCACGACCCCAACGAGCATTTCCGCAACACCCTGTATGTCAGCATCATGGACGGCGACAAGCGCCGCCTGCTCCACGGCACCACCCTGACCGAGCAGGGCGACGGCCCCAAACAGGTTCTGGCCGAAGGGGTGGAGCGCACCGGCCTGACCGCTCTTTTGAGGGAATACTTCGGCATCGAATACCGGGTTTCGCCCTGAGGCGCAGGCCAATCCCGTCCGAACCACCGCTGTTTTTATATTTTCTTACCAGAAAACCACCCCGATTTTCTTTCATCTTCCGGAAATACTGCAAAAGATTTTC
>JAZOBG010000028.1:0-3564 GCA_045595865.1 Oscillospiraceae bacterium | reverse complement strand
GGCCACGTCCTCATAGGTGGTGATGGTCTCGTAGTTGAAGCTGCCGTCCTCCAGCTGAACCACCTTGACGATGTACACGTCCTTGGTACAGGCGCCATAGCCGTTAAATTCCATGTGACCGGCGGGGCCGTCCACTTCGGTAGCCAGAATGGCGTCAGGGGTCTTCCCGTCATCCTTGTCGGCATTGCCGCAGGCGACCAGAGCAAACACCATGACCAGTGCCAAGAGCATTGCGATGATCTTTTTCATTTTTCTTCCATCTTTCTTATTTTGAGAATCCACATTTACAATCGCCGCCATGCAGACTCTTTTCAGCCTCTTCCGCGAGACTGGTTTCATAAATTAAGGGTCTTACCGCTTGCCGTAAGTACGGACGGTGTCGTACAGGGCGTGGAGATTTTCGCGCTTGACCTTTTCAATGGAGGCATTGGTCTCAAAGATGAAGCCGCCGCCGGGGGCGCCGATGTCGATCTGGCGCTTGGCCTCCTCCACCACCTGCTCCACCGTGCCGTGCTCCAGCAGATAGATGGGGAAGTTGCCCGTGATGCAGTTGGTCTTGCCCACGGTAGTCTTGGCTTTTGCAAGGTCAATGTCCTCAAAGTGGATGACGCACTTGTTGACGGGCAGGTCCACCATCTGCTCCAAACGGGTATGATAGGGGCCCTCGGTGTAGATGATGGGAGTGACGCCCATGTCCACCAGTGCATAGATGATCTTCAGGAAGGGTTTCCAGTACAGGTTCTCGTACTGCTCGGGGCGCATGAAGCCGTCCATTCCCTTGTGCATCCAGAACATGACGCGCTTGACGGGGATAGGGGCGAACCTGAAGTACTGCAGGTTTGCGATTTGCTGGTCGGCAAACAGATCAACTGCCTTTTCAATCATGTCCTCGCACTCAATCAGGTCGTCAAAGATGCCCAGCGTTCCGCGGTAGTAGTTGGCCAGCGTGTCATAGGGCACGTTGCCCACGCCGGTCAGCATGGGAGGGAATCCCATTCCGGCCAGAGTGCCCTGCAGCTGACCCAGTCTGGCCTGGGTATCGGCCTGATGCCTGGCGATCTCCAGCAGCTTGGTGTAGGCTTCCAATGCCGGGGGCGAAGTCAGGCTGCGGGCGTTGCCGAACTGCATGAAATTACTGGGCGCCGGGGTGATCATGCTTCCCAGACCTTTCAGGCCGGGGAACGCGCGGGGGATATACTTTTTCAGCATGAAACCGGTGTAGTCGGCCAGCATTTCCTCGTACTCGTCCTGCTCCAGGAACTCGTGCTCGTGAGCCTGGAAGATGGAGTGGTCGGGTACGCGGCCGCCGGGACGGCCGGGCCAGTCGATGGACTGGGTCTGAGCCAGCTCTTCGGCGGGGCCGGAATGGAGATTGGCCATCTGCACGTCGGGCTGGAATTCCTGATGGAACTTAATAATGGCGGCAGCCGCCTTGTCGTGGTCGTAGAACATATCCTTGTAGCAGGAACCGCCCTCCTCGTCCAGACAGAAGGGGGTGCTGCCGTAGTTGATCCAGATGGGAATTCGCTCGGGTTCTTTATGGTCAATGGCGTCCTGTGCCAGTTTCACGCGGTATTCAAACATATTTTCGGACATTGCAGATTCATCCTTTCTCCTAAGCTTAATAAAATTATATCATGTTTTTTCCATCTGTCCATGGTTTTGCCGACCGTACACACCTCAAAAGCGGCCTCACACGGTTCCGCTTTCGGTTCCGCACCACAAAAAATGTACCGTTCCCCCGGAACATTTTTCCTGTTTTTTCGTCTATATAGGTACAACGAAAACAAAAGGAGTGTTCTTCATGAAACGAAAGCTGCTCGCCCTTACGTTGTTTTTTGTGATGACGCTGACCGCCTGTACCCCGTCGGCATCGGTTCCGCAAGAGGACAACGCCCCCACTGTTTCGGAATCCTCCCCGGTCCGGCAGCCGGTGTTCGGCCGCAAGGTGAAGGCGCAGGCCGAACCGGAATATCCCAAGGCCATCGGTTTTGACGACTACGAAGGGCGCTTCGCTCTGCGGGAGCAATACCCCGTGGACGATGCTCTCTGGAGCAGCATTGATACATTCTCGGCCCGCACCGCCGCTCTGGCTTTGGGCGGCAGCAAGGACAACGCTCTGTTCTCTCCCATCAGCCTTTGGTTCGCGCTGGCCCTCTGCGCCGAAAGCGCCAACGGAGACACCCAAACCGCCCTGATGGACGCTTTGGGTCTGGACGGTTCCCCTGCCGAAAGCGCCAGAGCGGTCTACAACAACCTGTACAAGGACAACAGCATCGGCAAGCTGAAGCTGTCCACCTCCCTTTGGGTCAACGAGCAGTTCCCGGTCAAGCAGGATTTTCTGGATCTGGCCGCCGAACATTTCTACGCCCACTCCTACCTCTGCGATTTCTCCGACGCCGCCACCGGCAAGGCCATGGGCGACTGGCTGGATGAGGCCACCGGCGGTCTTCTGGGCGGGCAGGCGCTGACCACCGACCCCATGACTCTGATGACCCTGTTTTCAGCCATCCACTACTCCGACCAGTGGACCGACGAGTTCCAAAAGGACAAAAACACCACCGGCGACTTCCGCAATGCCGACGGCACCGTCAGTGAGGCCGAATATATGCACCGCACCTACGGCAGCCACGGCTGGAAGTACGGCGACGGCTGGCTGTCCACCTCCCTAAGCCTGAAAAACGGCGGCAGTATGTACCTGATCCTCCCCGACGAGGGGGTAACCCCCGGTGAACTGCTGGCCGACACCGACACGCTGGCCGAGATCCTGTCCGGCGAGGCCGAGGGCGGCTGGGGCGAAGTGGTCATTCAGGTGCCCAAGTTCGAGGTGTCCGATTCTCTCGACCTGAAGCCTGTACTGGAAGGTCTGGGTGCCGGCATCGTCTTTGATGATGCGCAGGCCGACTTTTTCAATCTTTCCGAAGCCGCGTTGGGTCTGTCCTCGATCAAGCAGGAAACCACCCTGTCCATCGACGAGAAGGGCGTTACCGCCGCCGCTTATACCGAAATCCACTACGCCGGTGCCGCTCCCCCCGATGGCCGGGCCGAGCTGATTCTGGACCGTCCCTTCCTGTTCGTCGTGGTCACCAACGGCGTACCTTTGTTCGTAGGCGCGGTCAATCAAATGTGAATTTACAGAAAATGCCCCGCACGCAGAATAAGCGTGCGGGGCATTTTTCATGGCTTGACTTTTACATCAGCTGAATGAAATTCATCATAAACTGGGCCAGCTGACCGCGGGTGGTCAACGCCTTGGGCGTCATGGTGCCGTTGCCGTGGCCCTGGACCAGACCGATCTCGATGGCCCAACGGGCAGCCTCCTCGGTCCAGGGGCTCAGTTCGTGGGCATCGGTGAAATGACCGATGTCATGGTCGGATTCCGGAGCGCCCACCAAGCGCCACAGCATGGTCATCATCTCGTCGCGGGTGATGGCCTTATCCACATTGGTGCCGTCGGAAATGCCGTTGGCCATGGCCCACTCGCGGCCCTTGTCGTACCACATTTGACCCTCGCCGGGGGTGGTGTCCACGCCGGCCAGTCGGGCCAACAGCGTCATGACCTGA
>JAZOBG010000027.1:0-5944 GCA_045595865.1 Oscillospiraceae bacterium | reverse complement strand
GACTTCTTTTCTTGCGTCCTTTTTCCAGTTCTCCATGTGCTCACCACCCTTGTCTCTATTATACCAGAAGAACCTCTCCATGGCGAGTGCCTTAGAGAGGTTCTTTGACAGGCTGTTGCGCAAAACAAGCGAACCGCAGTGCGGTTCGCTTGTTTTGCGCAAGTATATTTTTCTTCCGCTTACAAACAATAGGGATTGCAAGTCTGAAACAAGGAGAGAAATATATGAAAGCAACCGGCATCGTCCGAAGAATCGATGACCTCGGTCGGGTGGTCATTCCCAAGGAGATCCGCCGTACTATGCGTATACGCGAGGGTGACCCGTTGGAAATTTATACCGACAAAGAGGGCGGCGTCATCTTCAAAAAGTACTCGCTCATGGGCGGTCTGGCTGATTTTTCCGCCCAGATGTGCGAAACCCTCAGCAAAACCACCGGCCACATCACGGTGATCACCGACCGGGACACCTGCCTGTCCGTGGCAGGATGCGCCCGGCGCGAACTGGCCGACAAGCGCGTCTCGCCCGAGCTGGAAGAGATCATGGAACACCGCCAGATCTATCAGTCCGACAGCGGCAGCACCCCCATCGCCGTAAGCGAAGAGAGTGACAAATATTTCGTTTCGGCGGCAGCTCCCATCCTGTCCGAAGGGGATGTGCTGGGCTGCGTGCTTTTTGCCGTTACCGATCCGGAAAAGCGCACCGGCGAAATCGAATACAAGCTGGTTCAGACCATTGCCGGTTTTCTCGGACGGCACATGGAAGGCTGAAAATAAGGCTCTGCGGCGGCAGAGCCTTATTTTTTACACAAACTTTACACAGAACCACTTACATTTTCTCCGGTTTCCCGCTATAATGTCATTTGTATGATGAGGTATTATGTTGAAAAATAGGGAGATCATCAAATATGGACTTGTTTGATATTTTGGAACTGATCGGCGGCCTCTGTCTGTTCCTGTTCGGAATGAACCTGATGGGCGCCGCACTGGAAAAGCGTGCCGGCCACAGTCTGACCGCCATTCTGGGCAGACTGACCAACAGCAAGCTCGCCGGCTTTCTGACCGGTCTGGGTGTGACTGCCATTATTCAGTCCTCCTCCGCCACCACCGTCATGGTGGTCGGCTTTGTCAACTCGGGCATTATGAGCCTGAAGCAGGCCATCAACGTCATCATGGGCGCCAACGTGGGCACCACCGTTACCGCATGGCTGCTGAGCCTGACCGGCATTGACAAGGGCAATCTGTTTGTCCAGCTGCTCAAGCCCTCCTCCTTCACCCCCATCCTCGCCCTGATCGGCATCGTTCTGATCATGATGCCCAGGAGCGACAGCAAGAAAAAGGACACCGCCACCATTCTGCTGGGTTTTGCCACCCTGATGTTCGGCATGGAGATCATGTCGGGCGCTGTGGCCGGACTGAAATCGGTCCCCGAATTCCAGAACATTCTGACCATGTTCTCCAATCCCATTCTGGGTGTCGTGGCCGGCGCCGTGCTGACCGCCATTATCCAGTCCTCCTCCGCTTCGGTGAGTATTCTGCAGGCCCTGTCCTCCACGGGCGCCGTTAACTTCGGCGCCGCCATCCCCATCATCATGGGTCAGAATATCGGCACCTGTGTCACCGCTCTGCTCTCCTCGGTGGGCACCAACCGCAACGCCCGCCGCACCTCCATCGTGCATCTGTCCTTCAACATCATCGGTACGGTTATTCTGCTGAGCCTGTTCTGTGCCGCAAAAGCGATTTTTGACCTTTCCGCCTTTACCGACAGCGCTGCAACCGAAGTGGGCATCGCCATCGCCCACTCCGCCTTCAATATCCTCTGCACCGCCCTTCTGCTGCCCTGCTCCGGCCTGCTGGAGAAGCTGTCCTACAAGCTGATCCCCGAGCCTGCCGCCAAGGTCGAGGAAACGACCATCGAGCTGGACGAGCGCCTGATGGCCACCCCCGCCGTGGCTCTGGACCGCTGCCGCACCGTCACCCGCGAAATGGCCGAGATCTCGGTGGAAGCCCTGCACATGGCCATCGACATGCTGGAGCAGTACGACCCCGACAAGGCCCAGACCATCCGTGAGTACGAAAACCGCGCCGACCATTACGAAGATATTCTGGGCAGCTATCTGGTCAAGCTGAACTCCCACGCCCTCAGCGACGAGGACAGCCACGAATCCACCAAGCTGCTGCACATGATCGGCGATCTGGAGCGCATCTCCGACCACGCCGTCAACATTCTGGAGGCCGCCGAAGAGCTGCAGACGAAGGGCCTTTCCTTCACCGCCGAAGCCCGCAGCGAGCTGACCGCCATCCTCTGCGCCGTGTATGAGACGGTCGACCTTGCTCTGCTGGCCTTTGAGCGCAACGACCTGCGTATCGCCACCCGGGTGGAACCGCTGGAGCAGATCGTGGACGAGCTGAAAGAGCGGCTGCGTTCCTCCCACATCATGCGCCTGCAGAAAGGCGACTGCACCATCGAGGCCGGCTTTATCTGGTCCGACCTGCTGACCGATCTGGAGCGCGTGTCCGACCACTGTTCCAACATCGCCGCCTGCGTCATCGAAATGTCCCACGACGAGATGAACCTGCACACCTATCTGACCTCCATCCGCCACGACAGCCCCGAATTTGCCCAGCTGTACAAGGAATACCGCGAGAAGTATCTGACCAATTTCCGCGGCTGATCGGAATATGAAAGAGGAACTGCCCTCCGCCATGACCGCGGACGGCAGTTCCTCTTTTACACGATCGGGTTTTGTCAGGGCAGATACTGCAGGGGGTCCACCACGTACTCATTCCTGCTCATTTCCAGATGGAGATGGGGCGGCCGACCGCTTTCGGCCAGCGCAGTGTCACCCACCGCGCCAATCACCGTGCCGGTTTTGACCGTGTCTCCGGTTTCCACGACGGGGTCGGCAGCCAGATTGGAATAGTGGCTCTTTACCCCTTCCCCGTGGTCGATCACCACGGTGATCCCCATCAGATCCTCTTCATACACCGCCTCCACAACACCGTCCGAAACGGCGCAAACCTCGGTTCCCAGCGGCGCGGAAATGTCCAGACCGCAGTGGGTGCGCCAGTCGCCCATGGTCTCGTCATAGGCCAGCACTTCCAGAGAAAAGTCCCGAATGACCTCCCCCTCCACCGGCCAGGTATAGACCGAAACCGCGGGTTTGGCAGCCGAGGGCGTCGGCGTTGCAGCAGGCGTCGGGGCAGGCGCTGCACTTGGTGTGGGTGTGGGCGCGGGCGTCGGAGTGGGCGAAGGGGTAGCCGTTGCCGTGGGCGCGGGTTTTACAGTCGGCTTGACCGGCGTTGGGGTGGCCGACGGGGTGGGCGTGACCACCACCTGCACCGGGGCATCCACGGCGACCTCCTCATTGTCCGGGCCCAGCGAGGAAAAGAGATACCAGCCTGAAATTCCGATTGCGGCGAGGCAAAGGAACAGCACGATGTAAAAGCCTTTTCCTGCGACAAAATCGCCCAATCGGTCTGTCCATGTTTTCTTGTTCAAACAAACACCTCCGAGGCATAGTTTGGACTGTGTCCCGGAGGTTTATACCTGTTCTTCCAATTTTTTGTGCCGTGTGGTATACTGAAAAAGCCTTCTCCTTGAGGAGAAGGTGGCCCGAAGGGCTGGATGAGGTGAAAAGAGCGGTGTTCCCATGATACACCTCATCAGTCAGCCTATCGGCTGACAGCTTCCCCTCAAGGGGAAGCCTTAACGGAAGGAGGTGGAGCCGTGCGGTTTCGCAAAATTTACGTTGAAATTTCCAACCAGTGCAACCTGAAATGCCGGTTCTGCCCCGGCACAAAGCGCGCCCCCGGACGCATGAGCGCGGAAAACTTTACCGCTCTGCTGCCCAAGCTGCGAGCGTACAGCGATTTCCTGTACTTCCACGTTATGGGGGAGCCGTTATGCCACCCCCAGCTGGAGGAATTTCTGACGTTGGCCGGGAACGCCGGGTTCAAGGTCATTCTGACCACCAACGGCACCCTGCTGGCAAAGCGGCAGGAGATGCTGCTGGCCCACCCGGCGCTGCACAAGGTCAACATTTCTCTCCACGCCTTTGAGGCCAACGAGCTTTCCGTTCCCTTTGCGCAGTATCTGGACGACTGCTTTGCCTTCGGAAAGGCTGCCGAGGGAAACAAGCTGGTGGTCTACCGTCTGTGGAATCAGGGCGGCGCCGACGCATTGAACGGGGACATTCTGGAGCGCATGAAAACGCACTTCCCCGAAGCGTGGACGGTGGAACCCCGCGGCACCCGCATCGGGCAGCGGGTCTATCTGGAATACGGCGAAAAGTTTGACTGGCCCGACATGGACGCCGAGGAAGGCGCCTGCCGCCTGCGCTGCCTCGGTCTGCGGGACCAGATCGGCGTGCTCTGGGACGGCACCGTCATTCCCTGCTGTCTGGATCACGAGGGCGATTTGGCTCTGGGCAATCTGTTTGAACAGGATCTGGACGAAATTTTGTCCTCTCAAAGAGCCACCGCCATCCACGAGGGCTTCCTCCGCGGCGAAGCGGTGGAACCCCTCTGCCGCCGGTGCGGCTATGCGAGACGGTTTGGATAAACAAGCAGACTGACAAATAAGAATTTGTCTAACAGTTACGCACCGCACCAACGCCTCCCTTGTGTAAAGGGAGGTGGCACGGCAAAGCCGTGACGGAGGGATTGTTATGCAGTCAAAACATAATAAGCAGCTTGTTCCATTGGCCAAGCAGCTGCGAAAAGAAATGACAAAGGAAGAACGGCATCTGTGGTATGATTTTCTGCGCACATATCCTGTTCGTTTTTCCCGGCAAAAGGTACTTGGAAAATACATTGCCGACTTTTACAGTGCGGAAGCTAAACTGGTAATCGAACTGGATGGTTCACAGCACTGTGAGGGTAGTAACGCAGAGAAAGATGCAGAGCGAACCGCTTTTCTGGATGGGTATGGATTGACCGTTATTCGCATTCCAAACAACGAAATCAGTAAAAACTTTCATGGTGTTTACGAGTATATCGATACTGCGGTAAGACAATCCCTCAGTCAAAAATCAGGAGATTTTTGACAGCTCCCTTTGCACAAGGGAGCCTTTGACACTCCCACGCCGGTGCGGCTATGCGAGACGGTTTGGATAAACAGGCAGACTGACAAATAAGAATTTGACGAGGTACATAATGAGTATCAAATATCTAAACTTCATCTGCACAAAAGATACCTTTACCGGTGCTTCGGATGAATCTGTAACATTGTTTGATGCATTCAAAAACTACGAAACGATTACCGCGTTTTATGATAGTTGTCCAGAGTGCCAATCTTTCCCCAAAGAGGAATACTTTGATGGCGATTGGTATGATAACTGGGAAGACTATGTTATTTGGGAAGATGATAGAATTGCTGCCCGAGCAGGAATATGGAAAATAGATGATAAAACTTGGGAAGTAGCAGGAGTTATTACGCACCCAGAATACCGACAAAAGGGATATTCTAAAAAACTTGTTTCGTATTGCATTTCCAGAATCTTAGAGCAAGGAAAAGTTGCGATTCTTTCTACTGCAGAAACGAATTATGCTATGATTCGTGTATCACAAAAGGTTGGTTTTGTACTACATGAATAATATGTTGAGAAATTAGGCAACCTGTTTACTTGACAAAACCCAATTTGTCGAGCCGTTGAAAGACGGTCTTTCCAAACAAGATATATTACAAAACCCGGCCTGTGCACAACACAGACCGGGTTTTCTGCTTTTCGCCGTCACCCAAAGGCGGCGTTTTACTTTATAAAAGCCCGGATGGCGTCCTCCACCTCTTTGACCTCCTGCTCGAAGGCCGAGGCCGACACGCGCAGGGCGCCGCCGCCGAGAATGATGATCTGCTCCAGCGCATCCGAAGTGGCCACACGGACGCGGTGGTTCTTGCTCAGGTCGTAGGCCGCCTTTTCGATATACATATCGGCGGTCTCGGCCTC
>JAZOBG010000026.1:0-4656 GCA_045595865.1 Oscillospiraceae bacterium | reverse complement strand
CTCGGTTTTCCGGTAACAAGAGAGTGTTGGGACGGTGGCCACGACTGGACCTTTTTTGGCACCGCTCTAAAGAACGCATTGGAATTGTTTAATTTTTAATGATGGCAACAGCTATATTGAAAAGGAGAAATAACAAATGGCTAACTTATCTATGTTTGATTTGACCGGGAAAAAGGCAGTTGTAGTCGGTGGCGCCGGCGGAATCGGTCAGGCAATCGCAGAGGGATTGGCGGAAGCCGGCGCTCAAGTTATGATCTCTTCCCGCAAAGAAGACTCTCTGCTGCGTGCTCAGAAAGAAATTAAAGAATCTGTCGGTCTTGACGTCCTTTACTGCGTCGGCAATGCCGCTGAAGAAAACGATGTCGAGAAGTTGCTTGCCACGGCAGTCAAGGAAATGGGCACTGTAGATATTCTGGTAAACTCTCAGGGATATAACAAAAAGCATCCAGGAACAGAGTTCCCCGTAGAAGTTTGGGACGCCATGTTTGATACCAATGTAAAGTCGATCATGTTAACCTGTAAGCACTTTGGAAAATATATGCTCGAAAACAACATTCACGGCAAAATCATTAATGTCGGCTCGGTGCGCGGCATTCGCGCTGTGGGTAACGGTGGCGGTGGCAACGTAGGTTACTGTGCCACTAAGGGTGCCGTTGAGATGTTGACCAAAGCATTCGCTTCTGACTTGCGCCCCAATATTCAGGTCAACCTGATTGGACCAACAGTTACCTATACTCCGATGATGGTCGGTATTTTGCCGGACGATCCCGAAAAACGTGCAGCCATGGCATCCCGTATGCCTGCTATGCGCATCGGCGCAGTTGACGATTGCAAAGGCCCCGCCATTTTCTTGGCCTCTGCCGCATCGGACTTCATCACCGGCTCGTCCATTTATCCGGATGGCGGTCTGACTGCAATTGGCTGATGTGGTTCCTATTTCCTTTGCACGTTCTGCAAAAATTGTTACTATGCGATAAAAAAGAGGATCCCGTTAACTGTTTGAACGGGATCCTCTTTTATGCTATTTATTTCTTTACTCCGATTCTGCGATTGCGAATGCACTGCAGTAATCGTTTTCCCAACTCAGCGAAATCAACACAAGGGCAATTCCTGCTTTCTGCGCATGTTCGCGCACATTCCCGTAAAGGCAAACGTGCGGACGACCGGTATCGTCGTTGAGAATCTCGATTTCATTCAAACGGATGTGATCCGGGTGCGCATTCAGCGCCTTAAACACGGCCTCTTTCCCGGAAAAATGGCTGGCATAATAACGAAGCGGATCTCGGCTTTTCTGCGCCTGTTCCTGCTCTTTCCGCGTAAAAACATTCTCGAAAAAGCGGTCATCGGGCGAAAGGCTCATGATACGCTCTGCCTTTAATAAATCTGTCCCGACTCCAATTACCATACATCCTACCCCCTTTGTTCCAATTATATCTTGTCTTTCTCAAAATGTCTCAGAACTTTTGTAGGAAAATTCACTTTTGATTCCCTACGTTCGCACCATGAAATATTTCTTCACTTTTCCTAAAATGTAAAGTGGATAGATGAAAAAAATCTCACTGAAATCATTTGGGAGGTAATTATGAATCAAGCATTGTTGGATCGTTGGATCTCTGTCGCATCGCAGAATCCCTGCAAAATCGCTTTTCCTGAGGCTACCGAAGAAAAAATCCTGTTGGCTGCGCGTCAGGCTGCTGACGTCAAGGCAATTATTCCTGTACTCGTCGGAACAAAGTCCGAAATCGAGGCAGCAGCATCTCAGTATCAGGTAAATATCAGCGATATGATTATTTGGGAAAATGATGAGAGCAATATTTTGGCCGTCGCTGAGGACTATGCCGCTCTCAACCCCATCTTTTCTGCAAAAGCTGTCTGTCGTCGCGGAAAGGATCCGATGAACTTTGCATTTGTTCTTCAGGCTTTGGATAAGGTAGACGGCGTATTTGCCGGTTTGAGTCATACCACCGGCGAAGTCATTCTCGCTGCCCAGACCTATGTCGGTCTGCAAGAGGGAATCACAACTGCCTCCTCCATCGGCATTATGGACATCCCTGGCTACGAGGGTACCGAAGGCAATCTGCTGGCCTTTGGTGACGCCGCCGTGTGCGTTGACCCCAACGAGGAAGAACTGGCCGACATCGCCATTTCCGCCTGCGAGACCATGAAGAGTCTGCTGGACTGGGAACCCCGCTGCGCACTCCTCTCCTTCTCCACTGATGGTTCGGCCGAACATCCCCAGGCACAAAAGGTGCGCGATGCCGTGCAGATTGCCCGGCAGAAGCGCCCCGACCTGAATATCGATGGTGAACTGCAGTTGGATGCAGCGCTTCAGCCCGTCATTGCTGCAAAGAAGGTCAAGCATGAAAGCGCCGTTGCCGGTCGCGCCAACATCATTATCTATCCCAACCTTTCCGCCGGTAATATCGGCGTCAAACTGATGCAGCAGTTCGCTCATTGCGACGCTTATGGTCCCATGCTTCAGGGCTTCCGCAAGCCGGTTTCCGACTGCTCCCGCAGCGCTCCCGTCTCTGAATTGGTCGGCAACATCATTATGCTTGCTGTTCGCGCGAAAAAACAGTAATCAGGAGGTCTTGACCCATGAAGATTTTTGTTATCAACCCCGGTTCCACCAGCACCAAGATCGCCCTGTTTGAGGACGATCAGAAGCTGTGGGGCACCAACGTGGATCACGCTGCCGAGGAACTGAAGAAGTTCAAGGAGATCCGTGACCAGCTGCCCTACCGTATGGAGACCATTATGGATGAGGTCAACAAGGCCGGCGTCTCTCTGGAAGGCGTGGACGCCTTCGCAGCACGCTGCGGCGGTCTGGTCGGTCTGGTTGGCGGTGTGTATGCCGCCAACGAGAAGCTGCTGGAGCACGCCCGTGAGTGCTTCACCGTGCGTCACCCCAACACCCTGGGCCCCCAGATTGCCAAGGAGCTGCAGAAGGTGTACGGCGGCGAAGTGTTCTGCGTCAATCCCCCTGACGTGGACGAGCTGGACGATGTGGAGCGCATCTGCGGCTTCCACGAGTTCTTCCGTCTGAGCAAGGGCCACCCCCTGAACCAGAAGGAGAACTGCATCCGCTACGCCAATTCCGTGGGCAAGAAGTACGAGGATATGAACCTGATCTGCTGCCACATCGGCGGCGGTGTTACCGTGGCAGCCCACCGCAAGGGTAAGTACTGCAGTGTCAACGACGCTGTCAACGGTGACGGCCCCATGGCCCCCACCCGCGCCGGCTGGCTGCCTGCCACCGACCTGGTTTCCCTGTGCTTCTCCGGCAAGTATACCGAGAAGGAACTGTATGACCGCATCGTCAAGAACGGCGGTCTGGCAGACCATCTGGGCACTTGCGATGCCCGTGAGATCGTTGCCCGCATCGAAGCCGGTGACAAGTATGCCAAGCTGGTCTATGACGCTTTCATTTATCAGATCGCCAAGGCCGTGGGTGGCTGCGCTGCTGCCCTGAAGGGTCAGGTTGACGCCATCATTTTCACCGGCGGCATCTCCCACGACAAGTATCTGGTCGAGCATCTGAGCGACTACATCAGCTGGATCGCACCCATCAGCGTCCAGCCCGGTGAGTTCGAAATGGAAGCTCTGGCAGCCGGTGCAATCCGCGCTCTGAAGGGCGAGGAAGAGGTCCTTCAGTATACTGGTATTCCTGTTTTTGAGAATTTCGACCATCTGAAATAAGGGGATAGAACTATGATCCATGTCACAATCAACGGAGTCTCCTGCTCCGTTACCGAAGGCACAAAAATCTTAAAGGCCGCTCTGGACAACGGAATCTACATCCCTTCCCTTTGCAGTCACCCTGCACTGGAGGCATGGGGCGGCTGTCGGCTGTGCGTCGTTGAGGTCACCCGCCCCGGCGAGACCTCCGCTGAAATCACCACGGCCTGCACGCTGGAGGCCGAAGAAGGTATGGTCATTGAAACCGATACCGAGGCCCTTCGCCAGCAGCGCAAGCTCGCCATGGAACTCATTCTGAGCCACCATCCCGAGGAATGCAACGGCTGCCCCAAGTACGGCCATTGCGAGCTTCAGAGCATGATCCAGTACCTCGGTGTCTCCAATCACCGAACCATTCACAACCCCATGCCTTATCCCCTGAATGAAGAAAACCCGATCATTAGCCACGATATGAAGCGCTGCATCAAATGCGGCCGCTGTGTCCGTATGTGCCACGAGGTGCGCGGCGTAAACGCCATCGACTTCACCCAGGACGCAAAAAAACTGATCCGGGTCACACCGGTAAACGGACTGCTCATCGACTCCGATTGCCGATTCTGTACTGCATGTACTGCAGTTTGCCCCACCGGTTCCATTGTTGAGCGGTTTCGCAGCGAGCAGCAGGCCGCCGTCCCCTGCCGCGAGGCCTGCCCCGCACACACCGACATTCCCGCCTATCTCCGCGCCATCCGTCAGGGAGATCTGGACACTGCAATCGGGATCATCCACGAAAAGCTGACCTTTGCCGGGTCTCTGGGCTACATCTGCAGCCATCTTTGTGAAAACGAGTGCAAGCGTCAGGAACTCAATGAGCCCATCGCCATTCGTGAGCTGAAACGTCAGGCCGCTGTTCAGGACAAGGGTCTTTGGAAGGCTCGCAGAAAGCAGCTCCCCGACACCGGAAAGCGGGTCGCCATT
>JAZOBG010000025.1:0-26615 GCA_045595865.1 Oscillospiraceae bacterium | reverse complement strand
GGTGGAAGAACGGCCCACAAAGCCGGCTTCGCCCTGATCCACCACCAGAACTTCGGCGCCCAGCTCTCTTGCGCGGATGGCCGCGAAGGAGCCGGCGATACCGGAGCCGATGATCAACACCTCGGTTTTAATGGTTTGTTCGGAATAAGTCACATTGTTACCTCCTGTCTGTACAGTTAAGAGTCTAAATACTCTCTTTTTTCGTGCAGTGGATATGACTTTATTTTTTGTACTCTGAAACACAGATATATTTCAGAGCACAAAACAGATAAATGTGACTCCATCAACACTTTATGTGGGGCCCCTTTCGGAAGATCCGGCGTATCAACAGATCTTCCGAAAGGGGTAAAAAGGGGGAAACGGTTTTATCAGGCCACAGGCTGCTGGCTGCTTTTGTCGATCTTTGCGGTAACTGCAGCAACACGGCCGCGAGCCTTTCTCATATCATAGAACTTAGACTGATTGTGGGTGATGACCATAAAGATCAGCAGGAACAGGCCCACGCCTACATTCTGCATGGCGGAAGGAATTCCCACGGCCAGCATGCCTGCGGTTAGCAGTTTCATGGTCAGGGTGCCGATGATAACACCTGTGGTCAAATTGGTGTACTTCATCAGGAAGAAGCCAATAAAGACCGGCGGAATGGCCTCAAACATGATGGTGGACGAACCGTTCTGGCGCATGTCAGCCAAAATGGTTCCGCTCATACAAACGTAGATGATGCCTGCCAGTGCCACAAAGAAACCCATAAGCAGATAGCAGCCAAGCACATTGCGCTTCTCGTTGATGCCGCTGTTGACAGCCAGTGCCTGAGACTTGGCCAGAGAGCGGACATTATATCCAAACCGGGTGTGGGTAAACAGCACATAGAAGAGAATGAAACCTACGCCGGCTACGATCAGAATGTACGGGAACTGCGCCAGCTTCAGCATGCTGAAATCCCGGATGCGGGCACCGGAGCCGCCGTTATAGACAGTGATCACGCTCTCATAGATTACATAGAAACCCAGACTGACCACAATGGACGGAACGCGGAGCAGCAGATACATTACACCGCTGAGAAGACCAAGCAGCAGACCGATCACGATGCATACAAGGATCAATCCGGGAATTCCGATCCCTAGCTTTTCTACCAATGGCATAGCCAGAACCGGGCAAAGAATAACCATCATACCGATGGAGAAATCCCAGCGACCATTCAGCAGGTTGCAGGCCATAGCCAGAGAAATGCAGGAGCCGAGCATGGTGTTCCGGATCACGGAAACAATGCTGTCCCAGGTACCGAACTGACCCTGGCCGATAAACCGCGTCAGGATAAAGATAACCAGAAACATCCCCACAGGCAGAACCAGTGATTTGGCAATGTTCCCGATGATGTTTTTTTGTTTGGTCATACTCTGCCTCCTCGTCCTCGCAATCTCTGTATTTCTCGTCTCCCCGCCGCAGGCAGGAAGTCTCGATCACATTGATGTTCGGCCTCTCCCCACAAAGCCGATCGGCTTTGTGGGGGTCCCAACGTTTCATGGGGGAATAATCTCATGTTATCGTCTTTACTTCTTGCCGGCCAGCCAGCCGTCCTCGGCGCTGAATGCGTCGGCAATCACCTTATAGTCCTCGGGGGTCACATCGGCGTTAAACACCTTCATCAGCTGCTTCATCTCATCGATGCTGTAAGCATGATTGCCGCCGGTGGTAGCGTTGAAGAAGGTCTCGAAGTCCTCGCCGGACTTGATCCAAAGGTGGGGGAACTCGATCTCAGCAGGGGTGCCGTCCTCGTTGCTGACGCGGTAGCCGCGCATGCCGCTGTACAGCAGAGCGAAAGCCAGCTGGATGCGGGCTTCGGAGCCGACGCTGACATGGGTCAGGAAGCCTACATCAAATTCGTAGGACACATCACCCACCATGTAGGCAGAGATCTGAATCTTGCCGGCGTACTTGGAAGCCATATCGACCACGTTGAAGGAGTCCGGAGTGGTAACAAAGCTGAAGATGGCATCGGTATCCGGGTACTGGCTCATCAGGTTGTTGGCCAACTCAGCCATGGAGTAGCTGCGTGCTTCCACATATTCCAGACCGGCCTCGGTGATGGCGTCCATGGCGCCTACGGCGCGTTTGTCAAAGTTGGAAGAGATTCCGGGAGGCAGACCGAACACGACGAAATTCTTAGCGCCGTTCTCGATCATGTCCTTTGCGCAAGCGTAGGAATCTGCCCATTCATCGTGAGCCACATGGCCCAAATAATATTCGTTGGTGGAGTAAGTAGAATAATCGGCATCCTCGGTTACGCTGAGACCGCAGTCGCTGAAGGCCACATAGACGCCTGCGTCCGCACATAGTTCGACCAGACGCGAAGTGATACCGCCGTCATTCATGATAATCAAGCCGTCCACGCCGGAAGCGATAAAGTTCTCGGCCTCGGTCAGAATGGCGTCGGCACTGCTGCCTACGGCGGAATAAACCTTGCAGTTCAGTTCATCGCCCATATAAGTGGCTGCATCAAAAATGCGATCCCAGCAGCCGCCGGAATTGGTATGGCAAATAATGCCGATTTTATAAGAGGGCAGTTCCTCTTGGGCGGCATCGGTGTTTTCTGCACCGACAGAGGGAGTTTGCTCGTTCACGGGAGTGTCGTCTGCCGACGGATCCGCACAGCCGGCGAGCAGACCGATCACCATGCAGCACGCAAGAAGCAGGCTCAACAGTTTTTTTGCTTTCATTTTTCTTTCCTCCATTTCGTTTTTGTCGGGGATCGCTGGTTATTATTGCATCAGCGCGGCAGCAACGCGTGTTTGGCGCGGCTGCGCTTATAGGTAAACAGAACCATGGCCAGAAAAACGATGCCTTTCACGATGCCCATATAGGAAGAAGCCAGACCCAGGATGGTCAGTCCGTTTTCCAGGATCACGATGGTCAGACTGCCGATAACCGCGCAGCGGATAGAGGCTTTGTAGCCGCCGGACAGGGACAAGCCGCCCAGAACTAAGGCAATCAAAACGTCCATTTCCATGCCCATGCCGGTGTTGCCGGCCAGCACGCCCACACGGCGCAGGTCGAAATAGGCTGCGATACCCAGGGTAAAGCCGCAGATCAGGTAGGCCAGCAGGCGGTAGCGGCCCACATTGATGCCGCTGGTCCACGCAGCCTTTTTGTTTTCGCCGATGGCTTTGTTGTATTTGCCTACCTTGCTGTAGTTGGCCAGGAACAACAGCACCAGGATTATGCCGGCCAGAACCACGATGCGCACACCCCAGGAGGCATCGGTCAGTTCAGTAACACTGACCATTCGGGAATTCAGGATCGTGGTCAGAATACCGCGGCCGGCCAGCTGCATGCACAGGGATGCGATGAACGGAGGTACGTTCAGTTTTACTGCAACAAGACCGGTTAGCAAGCCGCAGAACACGGCCACGACGATTGTGGTGGGCAGCAGGGCCCAGGACCAGCCGGTTGCCTCAAATAACAGTGCTGCACACATTTCCGACAGAGCCAGCACAGAACCCAGAGAGAAATCGATACCGCCGTGCATATAAATAAAGGTTGCACCCAGTGCGACCAACATGACCGTGTATACCTGAGTCATCATGCGGGTCAGGCTTTTCGCGGTTGCCAGCTGACCTCCTGTCAGGACGGTGAACAACAGGAATACAACCACCAGCGCGGCGAAGGGTAAGAGCGAACTTATTTTCTGTTTGTCAAACTTCAATTTCATCATTTCCCCTCCTTACACCATGACCTGAATCAAATCACGTTCCGAAAGGGACTCGCTGCGGACATACTCGCCGGTGATCATGCCATCCTTCATGATCATAATTCTGTCACTCATGCCAAGCAGTTCCGGGAGCTCTTCGCTGATCAGAATGAAGGAATAGCCCTGCGTTTTCAGCTCGTAAATCAATTTGTACATAGCCTGCTTGACGCCCACATCAATGCCGCGGGTGGGACAGTCCAGAATTAAAACCTTTGCACCGCAGCCCAGCCACTTGCCGAAGGATACTTTCTGCTTGTTGCCGCCGGACAGACTGGATACCAGTTGATCCATGGTATTGCATTTGACTTCCATATCCGCGATGACCTTGTCGGCGACTGCCTTTTCCCGACTGTTGCTGATGGCAATTCCGAAGCGTGCGATCTTGCCCAAAGAAGGAAGCGCTGCATTGTTTCGGATGGAGGCACCCAACATGATAGCCTCTTCATCGCGGTTCTTGGAGACATAACCTATGCCTTTTTTCACGCTGCTATTGGGGTCGGTCACAATGGTACCGTCCTCCAGCCGGACTTGGCCCACGACGGCATTGTCGATGCCAAACAGCAGTCGGCCCAGTTCGTGAATGCCTCCGCTGGAAAGTCCGCCGAAGCCCAGAATCTCTCCCCGGTGCAGCTCAAAGTTGACATCGGTCACCTGCCAGTGGCCGGTCAGGTGGCTGGCGGTCATGACCACCTCATCGCTGCTGTTTCCGTCATAATCGCTGCGGTACAGGTTGCCGGAGATCTCGCGGCCGACCATCATGGCCTTGATTCGGTCGCCATCGAACTCGTCTCTGGTCAGAGTGCCGATAATGTTGCCGTCGCGCAGCACGGTTACCGTGGTGCATACCGTCATGATCTCGTCCAGGTCGTGGGAGATCAGGATGACGCCTTTATCCTCACTGCGCATTTTCTCAATGCAAGCATACAACAGGTCACGTCCGTCCTGAGACAATGCCGTGGTCGTTTCATCCACAATTAGGACCTCCGGCTGAGAACGCATGGCCTTGGCAATCTCAACCACCTTGCGCTCTTCCGGGTCGAGGGCACCGGCCGGCATTCCAGCAGGGATATTGCCGGCACCAATTGCCTCAAGGGCCTGCTGCGCAGCACCAAGCATGGCCTTCTTTCGAACAAAACCGTGTTTTGTAAACAGATGCTCATTGCCCAAGAAAATATTTTCTGCTACGCTGATGGAAGGGGCGGTACCCATCTCCTGTACGATCATGGCAACGCCCTTACTCTGAGCGTCTGCCACGCCCTTGGGGAAATGTGGTGTGCCGTGTAAGGTCATTTCACCGCTGTCCGGGGTGTGTATGCCGGCGATAATGGCGGAAAGGGTAGATTTTCCGGACCCGTTTTCTCCGATCAGTCCGTGAACCTCTCCGCGTTTTAATGTAAAGTCCACATTGACAAGGGCACGGGTCGGGCCAAAGGTCTTGTGAATTCCTTTGACTGCAAGGATTGTTTCAGCCATTCACACGTCACCGTCCTTCTCTGATTAACTCAAATACAAATGCAAATGATTCCGTTGTCGAAACATTGCCGTGTATGTTACCGCTTTTTGTGTCCGGGTCTGTGCTGCGTTCAGCACCGATATGCGCCCGAATCACTCTTGTAAATTTATGCTATCACCAAATTGACAGAAAAACTATATGGCAATTGCCTCGCCTTCGTGCTATAATCACTCTACAAAAATGTAGGTCGTGCTTTTGGGGAGGTATTTTGTTATGAAGCTTAGTACAAACATCATCTGTGCTGCTTTGAAAACGGCATTCCCACAGACGGTATTGCAAAAGAAGGGCAAAAGCGATAATGAGCTGCTGCTCCACTGTCCGCACTATTACAACAGGCCCTATTCCTTTCAACCCAATCGGATCTATATTGTATCCGAGGAACTGATTCCCTCTGATTTCACCGCTGATGGCCCTTGCCTTTTAATCACGCCAAAACTGTTTGACAAAAGACTGTCGCACAAGAACGTTTCGGTCATTACGGTGGCGGAAGCGGATGTGGTGGAACTGTTCAACCAGGTCATTACCATATTTGACCGCTATACCGAATGGGATGAAACCCTTCAGGATCTGGTTTTTCAGAATGCGCCGCTGGATGAGTACCTGAAGTGCAGCCAGCCTTTTATCGGCAACGCCATGAGTGTGCATAACAACAATTTCACCTATTTGGCGCGTTTGGGAGATGCCCCTGCCTTGGAAGGAGGGGCTTTCATCCACCAGCGAGAATTTTTTGACCCTGACTTCCTGCTGCGTGTGGACGCCAAAAGCGATCACTCTATTTTTTATTCCAAAGAAGTCATTCGCTTTCGCGAAGACAGTTTCCGGAATGAATATTTCTTTCTGAATTTATTCAACGGCAATACCGCCGCCGGCAGACTTGTGGTCACAAGCACCCAACGCCCCTTTGCCGTGCAGGACAGTGTTCTGGTCAAGCATCTGGGGAAATATCTGGAGGCGGCTTTGTCCTACGCCTCTTTTTCCGGTTCCGGAAAGAACCTGCGCCGGGACTCGCTGTTGGAATATCTCGGCGGAAAGTCCCATAGTGACGATAAAATCATGCACCTGAAACGAGTCAGTCCCTTTTCCAAGCTCGGCGAAGATCAGGGGCTTTATTGCATAGCCGGCGTGTGTCAGGATTCGGAAGTAACCGAGCAATACATTGCTTTTCAGTTGGAACGGGCGCTTCCGGAATCCGTTTGCGTTTTGTTTGATTCCAAAATCGTTTTGCTGTGTGCCAATCAGCCCAAACAGAAACCGGAGGAACTGTTCAAAGAAATCAGTGCGCTTTTGGAAAAGTACTCCATTACGGCGGGATGCAGCAATCCTTTCACGGACTTTTTTGACCTGAAATACTGTTATCGTGAGGCGGAATTTACGCTGCAGCTCATGGGAAACAAGCAAAGCGGACAAGCCTTGCACCATTTCAAACATCATACTCTGGAACATTTTCTCCGATTTGGCTGCAGCATATTGCCGGTGCGCTTGATTTGCGCCGAATGTATTATGAAATTGGCCGAACACGACGAAACTGCAGCGGTTTCCTATTGCGACAGCCTGCGAACATATTTGGATACCGGAATGAACTCCGCGGAAGCTGCCCGTCAGTTGAATATTACGCGCAACTCGTTTTTGGCCCGCTTAGAGCGTATCTTGCGCTACATTGATCTCGATTTGGAGGACAGAGAAAATAAACTTTATCTCCAGATCTCCCTGCAGCTGATTCAAAATCAATCCTTTTTCAGAACGCTTGAGTAAAGGGGATCCGAAGCCGCGCATTCCCGTTTCGTGTTTTGCGGACCGATCGAGAAACAATGCAAGATATGACCGACGAAATTGTAGGTTATAAAAAGGCGCTTCTCCCGCAAGGAAGAAAAAAGAAAATGCTGTACAAAAATATAGTCCTGTTGAATTAGGGGTGTCGTGGTATCGGCACATTTTGTTCATATATAATTTCATTGTGAACCGATAAAAAAGGCCGGGATATCTGTCGCTGAAACGACAGATATCCCGGCCTTTTACAGATGTATGCAGAAGAAATGCAGCGCATCCGTGCAGCTCTCGTTATTGATCCGCATCAAATGTAACGGTGATGTAAAAAGCGGTCCCTTTATCTTCAGAACTTTCGGCCCACAGCTTTTCATTCAGACCGCAGGCAATTTGCCCGGCGATTGCAAATTCTATGCGGTTTATCGGCATGATGCAGCCGGCATCAGAGTCATATAAGCTGCTGAACAAACGGTCCATATTTATTTCTGATATGACTGCGCTGGTTTGGATGCAGAACGTAACGCGGGCAGGGCTGATCTCGTGAGTGACCCGCACGGTTTCGTTTTGGCCGGCAAGCCGTACAGAATTGTCGAGAAGAATATTAAGCAGGCGCACAAGACGATCTGCTTCGGTATGCAGAAAAGGGATGCTTTGTAAATTGAATTGATCAAGATCCAATGCAATTTCGATGTCCGCATAGCGCATCAAAAATCGCTCAAAAACGGGGCCGAAAATATCTGCCGCGCGAACGGCCTTTTTATCAAACGACAGACAGCCGTTTTGCAGTTTGGATAATTCGATCAGATCAGCGATCAACTGCTCCATGTTTTGGGTTTCGGAGATAATTTTTGCATGGTACAGATGTTGATCCGGTTCGCTTTTCACAAGACCGTCCTGCAATACCTCCGCAAGGGAGCGAATGGTTGTGAGCGGTGTGAACAATTCGTATGTTATGCTGTCCAGGAGGTTTTTCCGTGCCTGCTGCACAAGTACTGCTACTTCCTGAGCCGTGTATTTGCGGCTGCTGTTTGACATTGAAAAACCTCCTCTCTGTTTCGTGTCGGAAGAAATACAGGTTGCCGGGAATGAAAATCAAGTTCCCTTAATGATGTTGTAGCAAGTCAGATCTTTTGCGTAGCGCTTATCAAAAGACAGGTGGGTACTCTTGTATGCCACATATCCGTTGTCCTCCGGATTTCCGGAGCCAAGTTTCGGCCCGCCGACATGGGTTCTGGGGGGTTCCGTGTCGCAGTCCAGTTCGGCTGCACGCAAGGCACAGACCAGAGTGTGGTTTACAAGGTCACCGGGATGCATGAAGTCTTCGTGTCCGCGCAGCACCCAGTCAAATTCCTCCCGGTGTACCATCAGCTTGGATACATTGATGGCGTAACGCAAGACGCTGGGCTGAGGGTCGGGGCATTTGAACTTGAGAGGAGCTTTTCCCAGATTGTCACCGACAAACAAAAGACGCATTTTGCGGTCAAGAAAAGCAGTGCTGTCAGGAGAATGTCCGTCCAGCACGAAGGTTTCGATCTCACGGTTTCCCAGATCGATCTTGAAGCCGTCGCCGATCACGACAATTTCGTAATCATTCACCGGGAAAAGAGAGGCATCCTGCTTGCCGTTTGGGGTGCGCGCGATTTCGGCAGCCAGCCTGCCCATGTAGGCGACCTCGAAGTAGCCATTGCCGCCGGTGTGGTCGAAATGTCCGTGTGTATTGGCTACTTTGCGGACAGGTTTTCCGCAAAGGGATTCGCAGTATTCACGAAGGGCGCAGGGGGTGTCGCCGGAATCGATCATCATACCCTCATTGTCACCGGCAATCAGATAGGCGGTGGTGTTGCCGATGTAGATCACCCAAGTGTTATCTGTTAGTTTTTTGGAATCAAGAACTCCAGTGTTCATGAAGAACACTTCCTTTCATTGAGGATTTTAAGGGGAGCGGTTTATAAAATTATTTAGCATAATTTTCCTCCGCAGTCCAGATAAGATGAGGGGTGTACGGAAAAATGCATAATGACCAACTTGTTCGGTATAGTGAGCTGTGGTAAGATAACATTAAATAAAGAATTGCTGTTTTGGCATATTTTTAGGCGCACGAGATGGGAGAGGTTCCGATGAGCCGATTTGCGGAAGACAATTATCAAGCCCAATTGAAACGGAACCGATGGATCACAACGCTGATTTTTATTTTGATTTTGTTTTTCGGCAGTTTGTTTGCTCTGCGCGGAAATTCCGGTTCGGTTATGGCTCAGGTAAATGATACCCTGCTCGGCGTGGTGGGTACGTACGGAGATCCGACCTTTGTTTCGCTGGATGAAATCGAGCAGCTGCAGCTGACGGAAACAATGGATTTTGGAACGCAGGTGGATGGGGAAACCAAAGACAATACCATGTCCGGTGTATATCACAACGAAGAATTCGGCGACTATACACTGCATGTTTATCATGAGAAGGCACCGTATATTATTGTTAAGTATAACGGTGGGAATATATTGGTGTTTAATCTGGGGCGTGCGTCTTTGACAGATGAAATGTATGAAGATTTGCAAAACGCGGCTGATTGACCTCTGGAGATGGCTCGGGGTGGCGTTATGGAAACAGATACGATTCGTGAATTCTTGATGCTTGCGGAAAAGCGCAGTTATGCCGCAACGGCAGAGGCGTTGTTTATTTCCCCTTCGGCTTTGTCCCGGCATATTGCTGCGCTGGAAACCCGGTTGGGTGTGGAATTGTTTCACCGGAATTCCCGCAGCGTGGCTGTAACACGCCACGGGAAAATGTTGATTCCCTTTGCCCGGAAGATGGTCGAAATTGAAAATGAATATCTGGAAACGCTGGACAGAACGAAACGCATTGAAGGCAACGGCTTGCGGATCGGAGCTTTCTTTGGAATGGCAAGTCATGGTGTGATGTCTCAGGTCGTTGGCTTTTTGCGCAGGAATCCGGAGATTGCGCTTTCGGTCGTCAGTGAAGAGCAGGATCGATTGCTGGACATGCTGAAAGCCGGTGAATATGATGTTGTTTTTGTGCAGGAAAACAGTCCGTCCGGCAATGATGGTTTTTCCAGACTGACGGTTGCGCTGGACCGGCTGGTTGTGGTGCTTCCGCTCAATCATTTGCTGGCCGATGCAAAGAGTATTCGTTTGAGCCAGCTTCGGAACGAAGAATTTTTGCTTCAGCCTGCCCAAAGTATGACCTACCGGATGATTTTGGATGCTTTCCACCGTGCCGGCTACACGCCGAAGAGAACCAAGCTGGAAATCGAAGGTCTTGGCGTGGTGGAAATGGTGGACCAAGGGCTTGGGGTTGCGCTCACACAGGAGAAAGTAGCACGATCCAATCTTTTGCCCGGGGTTTCTCTGGTTCCGCTGGAGCCGCAGGAGCGGATCTGGGTCAATCTGGTGTGGAGAACAGATGCATTATCCCCTGCCGGGAAAGCCCTGATTGCGCATTTCCGGGGTTTGACGGCGGGCCGCGAAAAATAAACAAGAAACCAGGCATTGGCTATGATCAAAATCATGGGCCAATGCCTGGTTTTTGTATGTGAAGAGATGGAATTTCGGTGTCGGGTCAAATCTGGACCTGCTTGCAGAACTCCTCGCCGAACAGCTGCGCGGCAGGGTCTGCGGCGGCAGCCTCATTTTGGTAGAAAAGCAATTCAAAGTAGCATTCCGCATCTGCAATGGTCAATGAATTAAACTTGTAAGAAAACTCATCGATCCGGTGGTGGGGGAGGAGTGTAAGTCCGCGTCCCAGCTCGACATTCATCAATGCGGTTTCGGGGCTGTGCGTACGCACAATGCGAATGTGCCCATTGGTGGCGCGTTCCACCATCTGCCGAATTCTGGAATAGGAGCCTGATAGAGAATGTCCGGGGAAAAACAGAGTTTTGCCCTCCAGTTCGGCTAAAGAAATAGTCCCACCGGGCCGAGCAGTCTGATCGCGGGGGAGAAACAGTGCGCTGCGCTCACGGAATGTTTTGATTAAGCGGAAGTTTGGGGGAACATCTGCGGTGCTGGGCAGAAACAGATAATGAATGTTATCGGTGTCCGCATTGGCAGAAAGGTCGTTCAGCAATTCAGGAGAAAGGAAAATGTTTGGGTAGGTTTCGTTAAAATGTTTGAAAAACTCCATGATGGAAGTGCAGTTTGATGCGCGCAGGCAGCCAAACCGCACGGAACCGGCCAGACCGATGCCGGCTGAGTTGGCCCGCGCGGTGGCGCGGTCTACTTGCTGAATATAGGACAGGGATTTTCGGTACAGGTAAGAACCTGCCGTCGTCAGCGCCACGCCGTGGGGGCCACGCCGGAACAGTTGAACGCCCAGTTCGCGCTCCATATCCTGAATGTGGCGGCTCAGAACCGATTGGGACATATACAGTTTTTTAGCCGCATTTCCGTAATGCAGTGTCTGTGCCAGCATACGGAATTCAATGATTCGTTCAAGCGTCATAGGTCGGAGCGCCTCCTTCCTCCTGTGAAAATTCCTCAAGGAACAGACGCAGGGCCGGGTTGTTGTTTTCCGGCATATAAAGCATTTCCACGCCGCACTGGCAGAGCGGATCGGTCAACGGGAGAATGGTGGTTTTCCCCGGGTTGGAGAAGCAAAGATTGTGCGGAAGGATGGAGATGCCGCGGTTCAGCGATACAAGAATGCTCTGTAGCTTGGGGATGACGTTTCCCTCCATGAGGTAATATCGGATGCCTGCGGCATGCAGCGCTTCGATTTCACGGTTGCGCAGATAGGGAGCCTTGGTTTCCGGAGAAAGGAACAGCGTCTCACCGTCCAAATCGGCCAGACTGATGGCTTCGCGGTGTGCCAGACTGTGCTCGGTGGAAACAACGGCGCACAGGTGTGTATTGAATACGGTCTGATGCGCAATGTCCGGAAATTCGATTTTGGGAGGACAGAACGCGAAGTACAGATCAACGTGCCCGTCCCGCAGTCCGGTCTGTATGTCAAATTCCCGGTCACTGTACATTTCGGGGATGATTTGATAGTGACGCATCAGGAAAGAGCAAAGGAAGGTTTCCACATGAGGGGGCATCATCTGGCCGGGGAAGACCATGCGTAGATAGTCGGAGGGTGCTTCGGTCAGATCCTTGATTTGCCCGGTGATTTGCTTCCAGTCTTTCAGAATCTGAAGTGCGTCGGAATAATAAAGCCGTCCGCGTTCGGTCATTTCCGAGCCGGCGGCGGTTCGATTCAGCAGGGCGACACCCAGATAGGATTCCAGAGCTGAAATGCGCTCGGAAAGGGTTGCCGGTGAAATGTTCAAACGAGCCGCTCCGGTGCGAATGCTGCGGGTTTCGGCCAGTGCGATAAATGCCTCCAACCAACGGGGATCCATGTTTGACTCCTCCTTTTGGAACACAAATGCGTGAATGGAATTTTGCATCGAAATAAGTATACAACAAAGGGCAGTTGTTTGTCAAATACGCGGAATTTTCCCTAAAATCCGCAAAAAATAAGCGCACGGAGAGCAAAGGGAGAACGGATTTCCGAATGATAGCGAGAAGTTTTCTGATTTTTCATCGTGGAAAAAATCAAACGCTTTTCATTGTTGCATAAAACGGCATATTGCGTTGCATGAAACGATTTGCTGTTGTTTCGGTTGTGATGATATAGTCGCTTTACCAAGGCGCAAAGTGTGCTTTTTACACAATGCGTCGAATTATAAGGAAAAGGAGAACAAATCATGAAAAAGATTATCGCATTGCTCCTGGCTTTGTCGATGGTGTTCGCGCTGGTTGCCTGTGGCAACAAGCCCGCCGCTGACGATGAAAAGCCCGCCAACACCGGCAGCGCCGTTGAGGACGCTGTCCAAGATAACAACAAGGACAACGTTGGCGAGTCCACTGAGGTTAAGGAAGCTGCCACTATCCGTGAGTCTTTCACTATGCTGGACAGCGCTCCCTCCAACCTGGATCCCACCGCTATGAACAGCGGCGGCGCCAACTGGCTGTGGATGGTTTATGAGATGCCCTATCAGGTTGACGGTTTCGGCGGCGATCTGGTCCCCGTGCTGGCTGACTCCACCAAGGGTAGCTTCAAGCCCGGCATGGACCACGAAGCTGGTTCCAACGAGTACATCCTGTACATCCAGAAGGGTATCAAGGACCACGCTGGCAACGAGCTGAAGGCTTCCGACGTCGTGTTCAGCTATGATCTGCTGATCGGCTCCGGCAACGCCCGCGGCATGAACACCTTCGACAAGGCCGAAGTGGTTGACGATTACACCGTTAAGCTGACCTTCAAGCGCGAGCTGAACCTGGTCGGCGAGCTGGTCACTTACTTTGCACGCGTCTTCTTCGTGAGCGAGGCTTCCTACAAGGCTTCCCCCACCGGTTTCGTCAGCGATGCTTGCGGCACTGGCCCCTACAAGCTGGAGTCCTTCACCTCCGGTTCCGGCATGACTCTGGTCATGAACGAGGATTATTGGTGCCCCGCCGACAAGATGACCAACCAGATCCAGAAGGCTAACATCAAGACCATCAACTATGTCTACGCTTCCGAGCCCACCTCCATGGTCGTTGCTCTGGGCACCGGCGAGGCCAATGCTACCTCCAACCTGTCCATGGCTAACGCCGGCGACTTCCTGGAAGGCGGCAAGCACGCTGACAAGTTTGACGTCCACGTGTTCTGGGACAACCTGACCAACTGCATCCTGCCCAACTGCCATCCCGATTCTGTGACCGGCAACGAGGATATGCGTAAGGCTATCTTCTACGCTGTCAGCGTGGAAGGCATCACTGCCGCTCTGGCTGCTGACGTTCCCGGTTCCTGGCGTGAGTGCTACGGCATGGGCAACCCCAACTTCTCCGACTTCTCCGAGAACTGGGCCAAGTGGGAGAACTACCAGACTGTGACCGATATTGCCAAGTCCAAGGAGTATCAGCAGAAGGCCGGTTACAATGGTGAGACCATTGAGATCATCGCCATGGCTGGCGACACCGAGACCATCGCTGTTGTCGTTTCCGGTATGCTGGATCAGGCCGGCATCAAGTCCCACATCACTCTGGTCGACCGTTCCACTCAGAACGTGGTCAAGGGCGATCCCGCTGCTTGGAACATCTCTATCGAAGCATGGGCTTCTTCCGACTTCATTGTCAATGTTTGGGATAAGCTGTACAAGTCCAACAACGACCAGGGCTTCATTGCTCAGTCCGGCCAGTTTATCAAGGACGACGAGTTCCTGGCAATGTGCCTGGAGTCCAAGACCTTGGAAGGCCACACTCAGGAGAACGTGGACAAGGTCCAGGCTTACATGATCGAGAAGGCTTACTGCATGGGCCTGACCCAGAAGTGCACTCCGTTGATTTACCCCTCCGACATTGAGACCCTGTATCTGACTGACAAGAACGCATTTGTTTGCGGCGCTTCTACTTTCAAGGGTGAGTAATTATACTCCCGATAAGTTCCCTATTCGCTAAGTAAAACGGCGCCGCTCCGTGCTTGCGGAGCGGCGCTGTTCCTTTAAAAAAGGAGAGATACCGCATGTGGAAATACATCGTTAAGCGACTCCTGTGGTTGATTTTGATTGCAGTGTGCGTTGCCCTCCTGATCTTTACAATTATGTGGTTCGTTCCCGGCGATCCCGCCGAGATGATTCTGGGCCAGGAGGCCACCCCCGAAGAACTTGATTTCTATCGAGAACTCCACGGATTGAACGATCCGTTTTTTACCCAGTTGTTCCGTTACCTGTATGATACCTTTATCCGGTTTGATATGGGTACCTCTTATGTGTACAAGACTCCTGTTATTGAAGAGCTTGCCGCCCGTATCCCGCGCTCGCTTGCCCTTGGCTGGATCGCCATCGGTATGAATACCATCATTGGTATTCCCTTGGGCATTTTTACTGCCAAGCACCGCAACAGCTTTGGCGACCAGGGAGTCATGGTCGCAGCCATGGTCGGCATTTCCATGCCTCAGTTCTGGTTTGCATTGATGATGGTGGTGCTGTTTGCTTCGATTTTGGGCTGGTTGCCGCCCTTCGGTATCGGTACATGGAAACACTGGGTTATGCCCATTATTTCCTGCTCCATCGCAGGTATTTCCATGAACGCTCGTCAGACCCGTGCTGCCGTTCTGGAAAACATTCGTGCTGACTACGTGGTCACTGCCCGCGCCAAAGGTCTGGCCGAGCGTACCGTGGACTACAAGCACATGCTGCCCAACGCTCTGATCCCCGTTCTGAACCAGCTGGGCGGTGCTCTGGGCCGTTCCATCAGCGGTACCATCGTGGTAGAAACCGTGTTCGCTTTCCCCGGCGTTGGTACTTACATGCTGACCGGTATTACCCAGCGCGATTACCCCGTTGTTCGTTCCTGCATCCTGATCATTGCCCTGTTCTCGGCACTTGTCATGCTGTTGGTTGACTTGGCATATGGCTTCATTGATCCTAGAATCAAGGCCCAGTATGTTCAGGGCGGCAAGAAGAAAGGAGGGCATTGATCATGGTTGAAACCAAGAAAGTCGCTGCTCCTCAGAAGGTGAAGAAGCAGAAGAAGCAGACCATGATGCGCATTACCATGCGTCGTCTGGTTCGTAATCCCTTTGCTATGATCGGTTTCGGCATTATGGCAGTTCTGATTATTTGCGCAGTCTTTGCCCCCATACTGGCTCCCTATGATCCTACTTATATGGATTACAGTGCCGTGTTTACGCGTCCCTGCTGGGAGCATCCCTTTGGCACCGATGGCCTGGGCCGTGATCAGCTCAGCCGTATGATGTACGGCGGCCGTTACTCCCTGTCTTTGGGCTTTATCTGTTCCGCCATCGGTACCGTTTGGGGCGTGTTCTTCGGTGACTTGGTCGGTTACATCGGCGGCCGTACCGATATGATCGTTATGCGTATCGTGGACATCCTGTCCGCTATCCCTCAGATGCTGCTGGCTATCATCATCTCGGTCTCTTTGGGTTCCGGCTTTGTTAACACCATTCTGGCCCTGACCGTAGGTGGCCTACCCGGTCATCTACGAGGACCGCGTGCCATGTGTTTGAAAGAGCGTGAGATGGAGTATTTGGAAGCCGCCAAGGCTATGAACTGTTCCACCTTCAAAATCATCTACAAGCACATGATGCCCAACACCCTGTCTCCCACCATCATTGGTACAGCTATGGGTATCGGTGGTGCAATCGAGTCTGCTGCATCCCTGGCTTACATTGGTCTGGGCATTCAGCCTCCCCTGCCCGAGTGGGGCGCTATGCTGTCCTATGGCAAGTCCTACATTCTCAAGTATCCCTACTTGATTATGCTGCCTGGTTTGATTATTGCGCTCACTGTCCTAGCCACCAACTTGGTGGGCGATGGTCTGCGTGACGCAATGGATCCCCGTCTGAAGGACTAAGGAGGTGTCGTCGATGAAAAAGAAACATTTGGCAGCTTCTAAGCAGCATAACACCGTGTACGACGGCTCCTACTTTCTGGACATTCGCAATCTGGAAGTAATCTACACTTCCGGCGGACATGTTGTTCAGGCCGTCAACGGCGTCAACCTTCAGCTGAACGAAGGTGAGACGCTAGGCCTGGTAGGTGAGACCGGCGCTGGTAAGACCACCATCGCTAAGTCCATCCTGCGCATTCTGCCCGATCCTCCGGCCAAGATTTTGAATGGTGAAATCTGGGCAGACGGCGAGAATCTTCTGGCTTTGTCCGAGCACGATATGCAGCACATCCGCGGCAACAAGATTGCTATGATTTTCCAGGATCCCATGACCGCTCTGAACCCTACCATGACGGTGGGCAACCAGATCAGCGAAGTGGTGGCTCTGCACAACCCCGATATGTCCAAGCAGGACGTTATGAACCGTACTTATGAGATGCTGGAGTTGGTCGGCATCCCCCGTCAGAGATATGTGGAGTATCCCCATCAATTCTCCGGCGGCATGAAGCAGCGCGTGGTTATCGCAATGGCTCTGGCCTGTAACCCTAAGCTGCTGCTGGCTGATGAGCCCACCACCGCTCTGGATGTGACCATTCAGGCACAGGTGCTGGACATGATGCGCGATCTGAAAGATAAGCTGAATACCAGTATGATTTTGATCACCCACGACCTGGGTGTCGTGTGTGAGACTTGCGACAAGGTGGCCGTCATCTACGCTGGTCAGATCGTGGAGAGCGGCGAGAAGAAGCACATCTTCAAGAACGCCAGCCATCCCTACACCAAGGGCCTGTTTGGCAGTCTGCCCAGTCTGCACGATGGACTGCCTGAGGTGGGTCACAAGAGACTGGAACCCATTCCCGGTCTGCCCCCCGATCCCACCAACCTGCCCGAAGGCTGCCCCTTCTCTCCCCGTTGCCCCTACGCTACCGAGGAGTGCTGCTGCGGCGTGATGCCTGATGTGGAGATTGAACCCGGTCATATCGTGAAATGCATTAAATTTGCAAAGGAGGGCAACTAAATGGCTCTTCTTGAGATTAAACATCTGAAGAAATACTTTAATGTTGCCGCCGGTTTGAACCACGCCGTTGACGACATATCTATGAAGATCGAAAAGGGTCGCACCATGGGCGTCGTCGGCGAGTCCGGCTGCGGCAAGTCCACACTGGGCCGTACTTGTATCCGTCTGCTGGATTCTACCGATGGTCAGATCCTGCTGGATGGCGAGGATGTGACCTATGCAACCGGCAAAGACCTGCGCCGCCTGCGTGAGCGTATGTCGATTATCTTCCAGGATCCGTATTCTTCCCTGAATCCCCGTATGACGGTGGAGGACACCATTCGTGAGCCTTTGCTGGAAGCCCGCCGCTTCACCAAGGCGGAGGTCAATGAACGTGCCGAAGAACTGATGAATCTGGTCGGTATTGAGCCGCGTCTGCGTATGGCATATCCCCACGAGATGGACGGCGGACGCCGTCAGCGTGTGGGTATTGCCCGTGCCATTGCTTTGAACCCTGATTTCATCATGTGTGACGAACCTGTTTCCGCTTTGGATGTTTCCATTCAGGCACAGGTTCTGAACCTGCTGATGGACCTGCAGGAAAAGCTTGGTCTGACCTATATGTTCGTGACTCATGACCTGTCGGTCGTGCGCCATATCTCGGATGATATCAGCGTTATGTACCTGGGTCAACTGGTGGAAACCAGTACCAGCCGCGATCTGTTTGCAAAACCCTATCACCCCTATACCAAGGCGCTGCTGTCCGCGATTCCCAGCACCGACATGGATCACCCCATGCAGCGCGTTCAGCTGAAGGGCGAAATCACTTCCGCCATCAACCCCAAGCCCGGTTGCCGCTTTGCCCCCCGTTGCCCTTATGCATGCGAAGCGTGTCAAAAGCCTCAGCTTCTGCAGGAAGTGGAACCCGGCCATTTTGTTTCCTGTTGCCAGGTAAAGGAAATTAACGGTCTGTAATAAAGTCTTTTTCATTCTTCCCCCTTTTTTGCACCCCCGGGGCATGAGCGTGCCTCGGGGGTGCAAAGTAAATATGCCAAATGAGGTGAAAACCATGAGCAGTCATATTTTGCACGTTACCTGTCTGACCGACAATTTTCCGGACGGGCAGAAGATCACCGGTGCGCGTCTGCGATATGACCGTGCGATTGACGGTCGTTGGATCACACCTGCGGCGTTTTGGGCAAAAGATCATCGGATTATTGGAATTGCGGTCGAAAAAGACGCAGTTACACTGTCTTTTGATGTTATGCAGCCTGCTGCAAGTCTGATTCCCGAACCCGGCCCCCGCCCCAGCGGGGATAAGCCGGTCATCAGCAAGCCCCCAAAGGGACCCATGGGCGGGCCGCCCAGGAATATGCCTGCCGCAGAGCGGAAAGCACCCATGGTGGAGGTTGCTCAGATCTCCGATATTAAGGCCATGGACGGCACCATCCTACCGCCTGATGAGGAAACCGTGAGTTCCACCGAAGCGTATGAGCCGGTTGTCAGCGATTTTGTGCAGGCGGAGTATGAGGGAATTCCCTATAGTCTGTACATTCCCAAAGAGTATGATGGCACCAACTCGTTGCCGTTGGTCATGTTCATTCATGACGCAGGTCCCTGCGGCCCTGACCCCAAGATCACCCTTTCTCAGGGCAGCGGCCCGGTCTCCTTTGCCTCCCCGGAGTGGCAGGCAGAACACCCCTGCTTCGTTCTTGCCCCCCAGATCGATCGCAAGGTTCATCTGACAAACGACGGGTTCCAGGCATCGGAGGAACTGTTTACCATCAAGGCGCTGTTGGACGATGTGGTGGAGCGCTACAACGTGGACAAAAAACGCATTTACGCCACCGGCCAGTCCATGGGATGTATGGCCTCCTGCGAGCTGAATATTCGCTATCCGGATTACTTTGCCGCGTCCCTTCTGGTTGCCGGACAGTGGTCTCCTGAGCGTATGGCCGAGAAGTGCACCGGCTGTAAGTTCTGGATTCTGGTTTCTGAGCACGACGCAAAGGCTTTCCCCGGTATGAACGCCGTGACCGCGGCACTGGAAGGTGCCGGCGTCAGGGTCGGTCGCTACTGGTGGGACGCAAAGGAAAGCGCCGAGCAGTTGAGTGAGTATGCCCGCGAGGCGATGAAGGACGATGTTCCGGTACGCTATACCGTGTTCCACGGCAGCAGTGTGGTGCCGGCGCACAAGGTGGACAACCCCGGAACCAACCACACCTCTACCTGGAATGTGGTGTACCCCATCCGGGGTCTGCGTGAGTGGTTGTTCTCCAATGCAAAGGACTGAAACCAGATAAAGAAATCGCCCTGATCACTGATCGGGGCGATTTTTGTGCATATTCAGCGGATCTCATAGCCGCCTTCGGGGGCTTTGTTGGTGTTGGGAATGTCGATGTACTTCATCTTTCGCTCCAGCCGGAACACGGTAAAGGCGCTGCCGGCTGCCAGAAGATCCAACAGCACATTCAGCAGCTGTTTCAGAGGTTCGTCATTCATGTTCAGCAAAGTGTAGAGTACGGTGGACAATGCGGTGGCGGCCAGACCGATGGAAAAAATCAGACAGATCCGTTTCAGATATACCGAGGTAGAGTGGTGCTCGTACAGAGTCATTTGACGGGGTGCTTTGGCATAACCGACATACATCCATGCTACAACAAACATAATGATGGTGGTGGGCAGGCCGAACAAAGCCACGTACCAGCAGGAGTTGCTGCCGACCCGTTGGGTCATGGCAATCGCAAAGAGGGCGATGGACAACGCGAGTAAAATACCGTAAAGGACGCGAATCAGAATGTAGTCCCGGGGGGGAAGGTCCTGTCGGATCCATGGGGCGGTGTAAACACGTTCTACGCGGAAGGGCTTGCCTTCGCGATCCACCCGTTTTTCGGTCCAGCCCCGAAAATAGGAGTGATAGAATCCACTTCGATTGACCGATACATTTTTATCGTAAATGTCTGATTTGCTTTCCAGGTCATAGAAGGAGTTGCCCCGACCCTTGACGCCGTAGATGTCGTTTCCTTTGGTCCATTTTTTGGGCTGAAACAGACTGTTTCGGCCGTTTTTTGTCATTTCATCCTTTAAAAACATTCCAAACCAACCCATGCGGAGACCTCCCTTCGGAACGTGAAATGTACTTTGATGCTTCTGTCAACACTTTGCTGATGTTCGTTGGTCAAGCAGATTATATCGCCTCCAGGCGCCACTGTGATAATAGATCATATCAATGATGATCGGGGCAAGTCGGGCAAGAACATCTCCCAGATAAAATCCGACAACACCCATATCAAAAGTCCATGCAAACAGGAAGCTGAACCCCAGTCGAAGAACTACGCCATCCAACAGGCCGCCGACAAATCCCAGCACGGAATTTCCTGTTCCGGTTACAACCGAATCGTAGGAACCCAGCACGGCGGAGCAGTAATACAGCAGTGCCGAAATCTGCATAAAGGGAACCGCGTAGGCAAGCACCGCGGAATCTTTCGTAAAGCAGCGGAACAAAGCCGTGGGGACGAGCAGTGAGATGGCTGCAAATACAGTGGCCATACCAAGGGTAAGCAGCAGACTGCAGCGCACGGTGCTGACGACTCTGTTTTGTTGTCCTGCACCCACATTTTGCCCCACAATGGTTCCGGATGCCTGTCGGATCGCCATGGAGAAAATGCTCATCAGCTGCGTGATCTTGTTTACGATCGCATAAGCAGTGGCTTCGGTTACGCCGTACAGATTGACATACCGCATCAGGAACATCTGGGTAAACTGGATGCAGCAGGAACGAAGCACCATAGGCAGTCCGATTTTCAGGATGATTTTCAGATGGCCCGAATCCATTCGAAAACTACGCGGCTTAAAATCAAATCCAAATTGCTCCCTGCGATGATACAGAAGTGCAAGAGAAAAGATTAAGGATACGCCCTGACCGATTACCGTTGCATAAGCAGTTCCTACAGCGCCCATTTGGAACACAAGCACAAAGAGCAGATCGCCAAACAGATTGATCGCGGCGGCAATCGCAATAAATAAAAGCGGGTTTTTGGAATCGCCCATGCCGCGAAGCACGGAACTGACTGCGTTATAACCAAACAAAAACGGCATTCCGATACAGGTGATCCTGAAATACGCAAGTGCAGCATCAAATGCTTCCGCCGGTGTATTCATCCATGTCAAGATCGGTTTTGCACAGGCGAAGCCGATCAGCGCGATAATTACCGAAGAAATTGCGGTCAGAGAGAAGAAGGTTCCGATGGCCGAATTGACTTCGCTGCGCTTTCTGGCTCCGTATAACTGGGATATCAGGATCTGTCCGCCGCCGGCAAGTGCGGTGCTGACCATGGTACACATATTCATCATGCGTCCGCCCAACGATACGGCCAGAGTGCCGGCACTGCCAACAAACTGTCCGATGATGATGGTGTCCACAGTGTTATAAATGCTGTTGAGTAAATTGGCAAGTAAAAACGGGAACATAAATTTCAGCAGGACCGGCATCATCGAGCCCTGTGTGAGATCGGTTCCCATAACTTCTTTTTGCTCCATGTAACTCCTTCCCGGTGGTGAAGTTTTACGGTTTGGTTATTTTCTCAGTTCATTTAACAGCGCAATGGCGGTGTCGCGCAGTTTTTCCGCTGAGCCGGGCATGAACGGAGTATTCTGACTCTGGTACATACAGGCGGTATAGGCTGACTCGTCGGGCAGGCATTTTCCGGCTCCGTTGACCATGATCGCCATGGCTGCGGTTGCCTCCGGGAAAGCCTGACGGATCTGGGCGGAGGTTACGCCGCCCATTTCAGGTTGGAATCCGGCCAGAATAAAGTTGCCGATGACCAGAGCGGAAACGGTCTGTTTTACTTCGCCGGATGCCTCAAAGGTCAGACTGCGTGCCGGTTTTAGCTTAGCGGTTTCTCCGCTGACCTTGGTGGCGCATACGCAGAGGGTGCGGCCTGTTTTGATTTCGGATATATCGTTCATCTGCGAAGCATTGCGCCAAATGTTCAGCACGTCGCAGCCCAGGCGGGCGCTTTGTGCTTTCAGTATGGCAGAGGCTGTTTTGGCATCAAACTTTTTTTCCACAAGGCTACCGTCTCTGCTCAACTCATTGCATACGCCTTTCAGAAGAGGCTCCTGATCGCAGGCTGCGCCGCACAGGAACATGGCAGTGAAGTTTTCGCCAAACTCCTCCTCCAAACAGGTGCAGGCTGCGCCGCACAGATCGGAAGATACCAGAGAGCCCCCGTCTTCACCGTGAACCTTATACATCACGCCGGAGCGGATGCCGAATACGAACAGGGCAGCCAGTGGTTTTCCGTCTACGGAATCGATTCGCAGCAGGCTTGCTGTTTTGTCACAGGGCAGTGCGCTGTTGGTCCCCAGCCACCAGCCTTCGCTTGTTTCGATGTTGCGGTTGGCCACTACGTCGCTGACTCCGGTGGCGCAGCCTGCGACAGCATCCTGTGTGGACTCCATCGCCCGGCGACAGGCTTCCTCCAGCGCGGCGGTGTAATGGTCACACAAGAGATTGCCTTTTTTAATTTCCTCTTCCGACCGCGTTTTCTGGCCGGGGCGGGGAGATTCTCCCGGTTTTGGCGCTTCAAACAGGTGTGGGCCGGCAAAGGAATGGGTCGTGGTGATCCAGACATGTTCCGGTTCCACCCGGCAAACTCTGCAGACGCATTCCTGCATCCGGAGGCGGATGGAATCGGGGATCTGTGTGATTTCCAGCGAAACGATTGCGATCCGAACGTTGCTTTCCAAAAGCAGCACGCGGGCGTGCAGATCATTCTGAACCGAGGTGAAACCCTCAACGGGCAGAACGCCTGCGACATCAATGACGGCGCGACCGGCGCCGGCACGCAGGCAATGTTGTGTGCTCATGCTGCGCTCCTCCTTAATTTGCCCGGTCGACGGTGTAGTGGATAGAGGTGCCGTCCACCGTCAGCATATAGCCGTCGCCCATACGCCCCTGAACGAACTCGCCGGTTTCTCCGGAAAGGATGCGTCTGGCACATTCGATTTTTTTGACAATACAATCCGGTTCAACCAGAGCCGGCATATGCCCGGTACACACCTTTTTTACAGGCAGTTTCGCGATCTTTTCCATCGAAGCGAGATAGGTCGACACATTGGTGGCACAGTCCTCCAGCAGCGCGGTCGCCATTGCGTTCAGATTGTCACCGGCGAAAAGGAAACCGGTCTGCTCGTCAAAAATGCACACGCTGCCGCGACTGTGACCGGGGGTATGGTACACGGTCAACTTACGGCCACCCAGGTCAAACACGTGACCGTCCTCCATGGGAATAGGAGCGGGCAGCTCCTTCTGCAGTCGCTCGGCAGCACCCTCAATACCCCAGTGCATTGCCTCGTCAAGACGCATTTCGTAGGAACACTTCCATGCGTACAGTTCATTGTCGTCGGGGTGCAGGTAAGGGCTGCCGAACTCGGCGTTGCCGCCGCCATGGTCGGGATGTCCGTGGGTGTTCACCAGAACAATGGGCAAATCGGTCAGGTTATCCACAATTTTCTTCAAAGAATCCATACCGAAGCCGCTGTCGATCAGCAAGGCTTTTTCTTCGCCCAGTACCAGATACTGCTGAAAGCGCATGGGCGGAGCAGTAATGTTGATAATGCCGTTGCCCAGATCATTTGTCAGGTGTTCCTTCAGGGGTTCCGGCCGTTTGCGTTGTTCCATATTGTTCACCTCGTTATTTATTGTACATGCGATTCAGGAGGTTTACGGTCTCACTGACCCAAGCCTCGGCAGCGCCGGGCATCAGGGCAGAACTCTGGGATTCCCAGGTAATGCGGTCATAAGAGGCCTGATCGGGCATATACTTCTGTCCACCGTTGACCATGGAAATCAGCAAAGTGTGTTCGTAGGGGGAAGCTGCCTGCAGCTGTGCTTCGGTGACCGTGTTGACCTCGGGTTTGGTGCCCACCAGAGCCACATTGCCGATGGTTATGACCGTGGCGTCCACATTCTGGGTTCCTTCGGCGGCAAATTCCGCGCTTTTTCTTAACTGGAACTTCATGCGGCCCTTGCCCGGCCACGTAATGTGGCTGCTGTCCAGACGGATATTAGGTGCAGTCTGATCGCAGGTGATCTGCGCCAAAGCGGGAGCAAGCTCCTCTGCCATTCTGTGGCCCAGACGGTCCACCATTTCCAGACCGGCCTGAACACCCAGATCCACCTTGCGCACGGTGCCATCTTGCTCCACCACATCGTACCAGGCCTGCTCCACGGGGACCTGATCGCCTGCGGCACTCATGGCAAACAGAACGGGAGCATCCAGCTGTTGTTCCAGAAGCTGACAGGCCAGACCGGGTACGTCGGAGGAGATCTGACGGTTGTTCACATCCATTTCGGAATTGTCGATGCAGCAGGGCTTCAGGCCATAACTGATCAGGGCGCCGATGGGAGAACCATCCTCGGCCTCAAAACGAAGGATGGTGGCAGTGTGGTTGGAAGGCCCGTTGGGCGCGAAGCTGATCCACCAGCCGTGGGGGGTTTCCAGATCGCGGTTGACATTCACATGACACTGGCCGGTGCCGATGCCCAGCTTTGCAGTGCGGAAAGTGCTTGCGGCACCTTCTGCAGCTTTGGTAATTGCGTCTGTCAACGACTTGTTAAAGAGATCCAGTTTAAATTCCAGTTCGTTTTTTTGTGCTTCGCTGATTTCCAGACGGACACCGCCCATGCCAATGGGGGCGTGGGGAGCATGAGGTGTCGTGATGACATGGGTGACGTGGACCCAGATATTTTCTTCCTTGGTGCCGGTGATTGATCCAACGATTTGTTTTGCGGTCTGAATGGATTCGGGAGGGAGCATGACCATTTCCGCACATACGATTGCAATGCGCTCGCCGCAGTCCAGCACCAGAACACGGACAGCGGGGTCGTCATGAACCGAAATAAAACCTTCTATTGGGAATAATTCTTGCGGGAAAATAATGGGGGCTTTGCCTGCGCCGGCAAATAACTGCAGTTGATCCATAGAACACTCTCCGTTTCTTGCGCACATACAGTTGCGTTATGATTACACAGTGCCCCACACGCGCAGTGCGTGTGGGGCGACAAACTTCTTCCTGATAATCATAGCACTCAAACCCAGTCGTGTCAAGCGGTTGAGGGTTGTTCGAAAGCGTGCGGAAGCATTGGAATCTCAATGCTTTTCTCCAAAAAGTGAAGCAAGATTGTGATGCAATTTTCTGTACACCGAGAGTGGAGGCGCGTTTTGCCGGTCTGCAAAAAGAACGGTAGACCTTGACAGACGAGCGATTGCTGTTGTTTAAAAATTTGAACGGCCGCTGGAAACAATCAACAAACAAGGAAACAAAAACGCGGGATATAAAAAATGCGGCGGAACAAACTATGCTTGGGTCGGATGACATCTGTTTGAAAAGCCCAATGGATTTTCACGCAGAGACAGCACGACCGAAAAACAAGTTTGTGAAGGAGAACGAAGTTATGTCTAACAAGAGCTCTAATCAGCCTGTCGTCCCCAGCGCCCGCGAGGCTCTGGATAAGTTCAAGATGGAAGGCGCTCAGGAAGTGGGCGTCAACCTGAAGCAGGGGTACAACGGCGACCTGACCTCCCGTGAGGCCGGTTCCGTGGGCGGCCAGATGGTCAAGAAGATGATCGAGGCCTACGAGAACTCCATGAAGTAATTTTTCCGCAAACGCGGAAGAAAACAGAAAATCCCACCCGCCGCAACCTGCGGTGGGTGGGATTTCGCTTCAATAGCGGTGTCAGCGCCGGTTCTGGGCGGCCATGAACTGAATGTTCTGGGCGGCGACGGCCTTCTGATCGGGGTTCAGGGTACGCAGGTCCATGATCAGGCGGCGCTCTCCTTCTGACAGACGCAGGGGAACTTCCGGGACGTCGGTGCGCCCCAGAAGGTAGTCGGTGGAAATGTTCAGAAAGTCGGATAACTGTACCAGAACTTCATACGGCATGGTGCGGTCGCCGCGAAGATATGCACCTAAAGTGCCCTCGCCAATGTCAATATTGGCGGCCATGGTTCTGATTTTAATGTCACGGTCAGTCATTATGTCACGGATGCGTTGGCCAACATTCATGTAAAACACCTCATATGAATGTTGCCCGAAATGAGATATTAAATGTTGAAATCTCGCAAAATGCAATAAAAATAATTCAATCGACAATACTCGACACGAAAGTCCGACAAAATGTGATAAATTAAGGG
>JAZOBG010000024.1:0-7922 GCA_045595865.1 Oscillospiraceae bacterium | reverse complement strand
CCACGCAGTAGCCTTTGTGGCCGCACACCGATGGTGCTTTATGAGACTTATTTTATTTTTCCTAACTTAGCTGTATTGGCGATAACGATCAGCGTGGTTTCCGCTTCAAGAGGCTGTTCGGGATTGATATTTACGTTTACCCGCTCACCGTTTTTGATAGCGACGATATTGAAGCCGTATTTTTTGCGGAGATTTAATTCGATCAAGTTTTTACCGCACCACTCGTCCCTCACATCTATCTCGATCATTGACACATCCCTCGACAGAGAGATCAAGTCAATAAATCCGGAACAAAGCAGATTCTTGGCGAGACGGACACCCGATTCGTTTTCGGGGAAAACCACCTGGTCTGCACCCACACGAAGCAATATCTTTTGCTGCATCTTATTTGCGCATTTTGCTATAACTCTTTTAACGCCTGCTTCCTTGCAGAGCGTGACAGCCATTACGCTTGCTTCAAGATTGCTTGCCATACAAACAATTACGGTATCGATGTTGCCGATACCGAGGCGAGAGATGACCTCTGAATCGGTCACGTCTGCACACTTACATACAGGCAAATACGCAGCTGCATCGTTCACAATTTTTTGCTCAGTGTCTACCGCAACGACCTCCATGCCGTTCTCTACAAGTTCTCTTGCTACTGCTGTACCGTATCTTCCGAGTCCGAAGACTGCGTATGTTTTTTTTGCTTTCATAGGATTCTCCTTTATCCAACACTGATATCTTCCGTCGGTTCGGAAATCACGTTCTGACTTTCGTTTTTGCTGCCGAGAGCGACCGCAAGCGATATGGGACCGACTCTGCCGAAATACATGGTTGCGATGATAATGAGCTTTCCGAATGTGTTGAGTGTTGCCGTGAAATTTCTTGAAAGGCCAACAGTTGCCGTTGCGCTGACCGTTTCGTAGACTACGTCAATGGCAGATGCGTTACTTGTTGCCAGTAAAAGTACAGTGGAGGCAGCGCAGATCGTGAAAAAGGCTACTGCTACGGCAACCGCCTTTTTGACCGAGTCCTCGGAAATGCGGCGACCGAACAGGGCTGCGCTATTTTTGTTTCTGATCGTGGCGTATGCCGAACAAACGAGGACGGCAATGGTTACGGTTTTCATGCCGCCTGCCGTTCCCACGGGCGAACCGCCGATCAGCATCAGGATAATAGATATGGCGGCGGAGGCATTTGTCAAATTTTCTTGAGGAACCGAAGCAAAGCCTGCGGTTCTTGTGGTCACCGATTGAAAGAGAGAGACTTGGACCTTATCGAACCATGACAGTTCTCCGATGGTCAATGGGTTGACATATTCAAAAACAAATATGAGAATTGCGCCGACAAGAATGAGTCCGGCCGTAACTGTGATAGCGATCTTTGAGTGCAAGGTCAAATGTCTGAATATCTTCCTGTTCCTTGGTGAAAGGCTCTTAAATACACGAAGCACGTCCCACCATACGATATAGCCAAGACCTCCGAGAATAACGAGCGCAGAGGTAACGATATTGATCAGAGGGTTGGTGGCATAGTTGCAAAGGCTGTTTTCGGCAATGATATCAATGCCGGCGTTGCAGAATGCTGAAACAGAGTTGAATATGGATACCCAAATACCTCTTGCGCCGAACTCAGGGATGAACACAAGCATATACAGAACCGCTCCGGTTCCTTCGACGATCAGCGTACCGAATAACACGTTCTTGACAAACTTGGCGAGGCCCGACATGGTATTGAGGTTGAAAGCGTCCTGAATGAGCAATCTGTCGCCGATACCCAGATTCCTGTTCAGGAGAAGCATCAATCCGGACATGATCGTGATAACTCCGAGTCCACCTACCTGTATCAAGATCAGGATAACGACCTGTCCAAAAACACTCCATGTTGAAAATGTTGGCAATGTCACAAGTCCGGTGACGCAGGTTGACGTTGTTGCTGTGAACAGAGCATCGATATATGGCACGGCATTCCCGTTCGTTGAACTTATCGGCAGTGCCAAAAGGATGCTTCCGAGCAATATCACGAAAAGAAAACTCAATAGTATAATTTGAGTTGTTGTAAATCGGATCCTTTTCATACTACTATACTCCTATGGGTGAATACAATTGTCGAGTGATGGATTAATTGATGTTCCGGTTCAAAAGATCAACCACTCTTTTTCTATGATTTCGTATTCCACCCCATATTCATCGCAAAAAGCTTTGAGCTTTTTCATAGCCTTTATATTCGGCTTGGCTTTATTAAGCTCCCAACGGTTGACTGTTGAAAGTGCAACATTCAGCTGCTGTGCAAAAGCTTGCTGTGTAAAAAGAGCTTTCTGCCGAGACATTTTTATGGCGTCACCTAAACTCATTTTGCAACCTCCTCGCAATCATTAAGCATTGTTATAGCGCAAATTAAGCGTTTTGTCAATGTGATGTGCTAAACTTCAGGTGCTTTTGCGCTTCTGCATCAATTCACGTGGATGTTCGAAGTCTGTTATGTCTGCTTTTTGTACAAGGCATCACGGAGCAGAAAGCAAGTGATTTTAACCATAAACGCACAAAACCAGACGAAACCCAACCGAAGTTGAATGTCGTCTGGTTTGTTGCCCGATCCTGTTTGCCGGATACCGATTTTGTTGTTTCTTCAAATTACCGTCTTATCGGTACACGGGGAAAGCCGTTCCGTCGTTTTTTATTTGGACGTGTTCTCGTTGCATGTCTCCACGCAGTAGCCTTTGTGGCCGCAGTGGGGGCACTTCAGTTTGCGGGTGTTGGGAGTGTGACCGGCGAAGAACGCCTCCTTGAAGGAAGGTTTGAAAACCTTGTGGCACTGGGGGCAGATATAGGCCACGTTTCTGAAGTAGTAGCGGCTGATGACAATGCCGTAGGGGATAGCCACACAGGCCCAGACCACAAAGAGCCACCAGATGCCCGTAAGGATCCATAAGAGGATGGAACCCCATTGCAGCAGGCTGACAGGAATACCGGTCAGCAGTATAGTGGTGCGGATTTTTTTCAGTTTTTGTTTGCTCGACATGATTTTGGCTACGTCTCCGATGGATTCGACCGAGAAGCGTTCCACACTTTTCAACCCGCGGCGCAGGCCCTCCAGTAAGTCCAGTTTGGTCTGCCGTTCGGAAATTTCCTGCCGCAGGGCCTGCGCCTGCTGTTCCAGCAGAAGGGCGATGACACTGCCCGGGTCTTCTTCGGACAGAAGCTCCCCGATACTGTGGATAGGCAGGCCCAGTTCCCGCAGGAAGCAGATGACCTTCATCTTTTTTACGTCGTCTTCGGAATACAGCCGCCGGCCACCCTCGCTCAATTCGGTGGGGATAAGGATGCCGCGGGTGTCGTAATACTGTACCGTGCGCACAGAAACATTGCAGAGCTTTGCCACCTCTCCGGTCGTGTAAATTGACATAGCGTTCACCTCCTTGACGCTATCCTACTGCATGACGCAGCGTCACAAGCAACCCCTAACGCAGGGGGATTTTTTATTTTTTTCAAAACAAAAGCCATACATTCCTGTATGGCTTTTGTAAAATGTTGATTTTGATGCGTGGAAATTACTTCTTTGCGATGGCCTTCTTTGCAGCCTCGGCGATGTGCTCGGGATCCAGACCGTAGGCGGCCAGAACCTTCTTGGCAGCACCGGAGCGGCCGAACTCGTCGTACACGCCGTGACGGACCACGGGGACGGGGCAGTTCTCGGCCACGAACTCGCACACGGCGGAACCCAGACCGCCGATGACGTTGGCCTCCTCGGTGGTGACGATGGCGCCGGTCTCCTTGGCGGCTTTCAGCAGCAGTTCCTCGTCGATGGGCTTGATGGTGTGGAAGTCCAGCACGCGGGCGGAGATGCCTTCGGCGGCCAGCAGCTCGGCGGCCTGAGCGGCCATCTGGACCATCATGCCGGTGGCCACGATGGTGACATCGCTGCCGTCACGGATGGTGACACCCTTGCCCAGTTCGAACTTGTAATCCTCGACCGAATCGGTGATGGAGTCGACAGCCAGACGGCCCAGACGCATATAGGCGGGACCGTCGTAGTCCAGCAGAGCCTTGACGGCGGCACGCATTTCGGGGCCGTCGCAAGGGGAGACCACAACCATGCCGGGGATGGCACGCATGATGGCGTAATCCTCAATGCACTGGTGGGTGGCACCGTCCTCGCCCACGGACACGCCGCCGTGAGAGCCGATGACCTTGACATTCAGGCCGGGGTAGGCGATGGAGTTGCGCACCTGCTCCCAGGCGCGGCCGGCCGAGAACATGGCGAAGGAGTTGAAGAAAGGCTTCTTGCCGCAGGCGGCCAGACCGGCGGCCACGCCGGCCATGTTGCCCTCGGCAATGCCCATGTTGTAAAAGCGGTTGGGGTAGGCCTTGGAGAAGTCGTAGGTCATGGTGGACTTGGACAGGTCGGCGTCCAGAACCACCAGATCGGGATATTCCTCGGCCAGAGCCACCAGAGCCTGGCCGTAAGCGGCACGGGTTGCAATATTTTCGCTCATGTTAGTTACCCTCCAGTTCTGCCACTTTGGCGTCCAGCTCGGCCTTGGCCTTTTCATACTGCTCGGCGTTGGGAGCCTTGCCGTGCCAGCCGTAGTCCCCCTCCATGAAGGAGACGCCCTTGCCCTTGACGGTCTTCATCAGAATGACGGTGGGCTTGAACTCGACGGTTTTGGCCTCTTCCAGAACGGCGATCAGTTCGGCGTAGTCGTGGCCGTCGGCCTTGATGACGTTCCAGCCGAAGGCTTCGAACTTCTTGTCCAGAGGCTCGGTGGGCATCACGTCGGCGGTGTTACCGTCGATCTGCAGGCCGTTGACGTCCACAAGGGCGCACAGGTTGTTCAGCTGGTACTTGGCGGCGGCCATGGCGGCCTCCCATACCTGACCTTCGGCCAGCTCGCCGTCACCCAGAATGGCATATACGCGGTAGGACTTTTTGTCCAGCTTGCCGGCCAGAGCCATACCCACGGCGGCCGAGATGCCCTGACCCAGCGAACCGGTGGACATGTCCACGCCGGGAACGTTCACCATGTCGGGGTGGCCGGACATATGGGCGTCAATGGAGCGGAAACCGGCCAGTTCCTCCACGGGGAAGAAGCCGCGCAGGGCCAGAACGGGGTACAGAGCGGGGGTGCAGTGACCCTTGGACAGGACGAAGCGGTCCCGGTCGGGGTCAGCGGGGTTGGCGGGATCCACGTTCATAATGTGGAAATACAGGGTGGTCAGTGCGTCCAAGCAGGACAGAGAGCCGCCAATGTGGCCGGAGTTGGCCTTGTAGACCATGTCCAGACCCAGGATGCGCGCCTTTGCGGCGGTCAGGGCAAGCTGTTTGACTTCCATAGTATCTTCCTTTCAGTTTGAAAAGTTGTTGCGCCAGTAGTATTGCAGGGATTTGTATTCATCCACCAATGCCGCACCGGCATCGGACAGAGTCGAGGTCAGGGTGCCGTTTTCCAGATAACGGCCGGTTTTGTGGACCATGGGAACCTGGGCGGCGACGTCGTTGATGGCCTGCAGATAGGCCGGTCCCTCCCAGCCGCACTGTTCAAAGACCAGATTCATCAGGAAATAGGGGCCCACATCGGGGCCTTCGCCCTGAAAATCCTTACCCAGAGCTTCCTTGGCGGCATCGTTGGCCCAGATGATATAACGGGTACGGTAGTAATCGTAGAAGCCCTCCTGTGTACTCAGGTCGAAGTCGATACCCATGGCGGTGTAAACGCTGTTTCCGTCGCCCATCCAGGGATTGTGGTCGCCGAACAGGACCAGAACCACCGGTTCGTCGTCGGCCCGGAAGTAATCGGTCAGTTCCTTCAGGTGCTGGTTGGTGTCGGCTACGGAACCCAGATAGTTGGCCATGATGGTCATTTGTTCCTGCGTATAGGTGCCGTCGTCCACCACGAAGTCACTGACCTCGCCCCACCAGCAGCGGGAGTCTCCGTAGGGGCCGTGGCCCTGATAGGTGACCGAGAAGTTGAAATAGGGGTCTCCGTTGGCGGTTCCGGCTTCATAGGCCTTGATCAGCTCGGGGAAGAAAATGTTGTCCAGACCCACACTGCCGTTGGTGTACTGACCAAACAGATTTTCCACAAAGTAGTAGTTTTCAAAACCCAGATACTGGTTGACGTTCAGACGGTTGTAGAACCACTGATAGCAGGGGTGCATACCTTCGACCGTGTAACCCTGAGATTGGAAATACCAGGGGTAGGAATTGGTGTTTTTACGGAAATTGTTCAGGGTGGAGTAGCCGGTCAGGAAACACCGCTCGGTGTCGATGGTGCCGCCGGCAAAGATGTTGGTCATAAGATTGCCGGAATAGCCCTCGTCCTCCAGATCGTGCCAGACCTTATATACATCCTGCGCCAGCTGAGGCTGGCCGAAATTGGTAAAATCGTTGTAAGCCTCCAGCATGATGGCCACCACATTGACCTTCTTGTCATCGGGAATGTCGGCGTCCTCATACCGGGCAAGGGCTTCTTTGGCTTCTGCCTTATCGTAGTTCTCGGGGGGTGTTTCAAACGCCTCGTTGATGCTGTGGAAGAAGGGGTACAGACCGCCACGGGAGATATACTGCTGGGTGGCGGCCCACTGATTGTTCAGGCGGTCATAATACTTGGCTTTGGTGTTGTAGATGCCGTCATCCCGGCAAAGGGAGATGGATCCGATCAGGGCCAGCAGAGCGACCACCGAGCAGATGATCCGGGCGGCACGGGGCAGTCGGGCCCGGACGAAAAAGTGCAGGAACAGCCAGCCGAGCAAAGTGCAGGCGAGAGCGACGATCAGAGTCCGGTCGAGAAACAGGTGGTAATTGCCCGCCATATTTCCCACTTCTTTCAGAATGAACAGGTCGGCGAACATGACCGGATCGTCACGGAACATGAGTTTATAGTAGGTTCCGAAAGAATAAAGGAGAACGGGAACGCAGGCGGCTAAAAAGGCGATGCCGGGCCGACCGATCAAACCGTAAAAGAGAAGCAGGATGGAAAGGACCGGCAGAAAATTCAGCAGGAAGATAACAGGCCGTTCAAAAAACCCGATACAAATCTGTGTCGAATAAGGGCCGACGGACAACAGAAGGGAAACCAGCGTCAAGCCGACGGCGGCGGCCAGCAGAACGGCGACGGTCCAGACCCAAAGAAGGATTTTCTTGGCAAGGGACCAGGTGTTTTCCGGCTGGCGCTGAAAGAGAAAAAACTGTTTCAAAAACAAGGGATTGTCCTCCATTTTTTTGATAGAAACGATTACATTTAAGTATACCTGACTTGCACCGCCTTTTCAATGGGGAATTCGCTGGATTTCAGGAGGCTGGGTGTGATGGGTCTTAAAAATGAAAACGGAGAGCAGACAAAAATTGTCTGCTCTCCGATGAAATCAATAAGCCAGCTTTTCTTCCAGCCAGTTCTTCAGTTCGCTGATGGGCACTCTGACCTGTTCCATGGTGTCGCGGTCACGGATGGTGACGGCATTGTCGGCTTCGGTCTTGTCGTCGCCCACGGTCTCAAAGTCCACGGTGATGCAGTAGGGGGTGCCTACCTCGTCCTGACGGCGGTAACGCTTGCCAATGGAGCCGGCATCGTCGTAGTCCACCATGAAATACTTGCTCAGTTCGGCCTGGATCTCGCGGGCCTTGTCGCCCAGCTTTTTGGACAGGGGCAGCACGGCGCACTTGTAGGGAGCCAGAGCGGGGTGCAGGCGCAGGACGGTGCGCACGTCGTTCTTTTCGGCATCCACGACCTCTTCGTCGTAAGCGTCCACCAGGAAGGCCAGAGTGACGCGGTCGGCGCCCAGAGAGGGCTCGACGACGTAGGGGATATAGTGCTCGTTCTTCTCCTGATCGAAGTAGGTCTGATCCTTGCCGGAGGTGGTCTGGTGAGCGGTCAGGTCGAAGTTGGTGCGGGAGGCAACGCCCCACAGCTCGCCCCAGCCGAAGGGGAAGACGAACTC
>JAZOBG010000023.1:0-35826 GCA_045595865.1 Oscillospiraceae bacterium | reverse complement strand
ATTTCGCATAATACTCTCCTCACTGCCACATTTGTTGAGAATTTAATTGTTAAGTACTAAACTGTTTCAATTATATCATCCGGAGAATAAAAGTAAATAGCAAAAAATGAGAAACTGTCGCAGAATTCTGCGACAGTTTCAATCAGTTTTTTATTCCCCTACCGCTTTGTTGGTAATCATAGTCTTGATCATTTTCAACACGTTGGGCTTGGCCATGTGTGTATCCTTTTCTCCGATCATCAAACTCTGCTTTCGATGTGCATCGGATGCCGCCCATGCCGGCAAAGCACCGGCTTGATTGGGATCACCGGTACGGACAAAATTGCAGAGATAGGAAACCATCTGCTCGCTGATCGCATAATCCTTCCCTTCCATGGGCCGCCAGCAGTTTTCCAATGTGCCGAACCAGTACCAAAGGTCGCTGGAGTGCCAGGCGCCGCAGTCGTCACCGGGAAGCTGCCGGTCGAAATACCAGACATAACCGGGCTTCTTCTGGGCGGCACACCACTTACGGGCCATACTGTACAGGATGGGGGGCATCATGTCCTCGCTGGTGGAGCCGGCCATGTAAAAGACATCGTGCTGCTTTCCGGCAGCCAGCAGTTCGGTGCCGGTGCCCACCACCAGGCGGCCGTCCATGCAGGGAAAACTGCCGGGGGAGCGCAGCTCCTTTTTGGTCTGCTCCCAGACCTCAAACAATTTCTCGGGCGAGATGGCGCGGAACTGCTCCAGCGTTTCGCAGCCGGCAAATTCCATGGCTTTCTGCCAGAATGCATAGTGCTTTTCCGCCGGAGCAGCCGAAAGCACCTTGTTGACACCGCCGCCGCTGGACATGACCGCACCGCGGAATAGGCCGGCACTCAGAGGACTCAGGCAGAGCTGCTGTACGCTCATGGCGCCGGCACTCTGCCCCATGATGGTAATGCTTTCAGGATCGCCGCCAAAGGCGGTAATATTATCCCGCACCCACTGCAGGGCACACAGCTGGTCGTACAGACCGTAGTTTCCGGTAAATCCGGCTTCCTCTTTCAGTTGGGGCAGACAGACAAAACCCATAGGGCCAAGACGGTAATTGATCGTGACACCGATCACGCCCTTGGCGGGCCAAATCGGGCCGTCAAAGTGCTTTTCGTGACCGCAGCCGCCGGTAAAACCACCGCCGTGTATGTAGAACAGCACGGGCAGCTTATCGCCCTCTTTGGCGGTTTCGGGGGTAAATATGTTCAGGAACAGGCAGTCCTCGCTGTAGATGTAGGTCTCGCCCTTACGGAACTCGTTGTAGTAGAACACCTTTTTCAGGTTTTCCTCCTCGTTATAAAAGGAACGGGGCTGATAACTGCAGTTTCCGTAATGGGTGGCGTCATACACACCCTCCCAGCCGGTCACCTGTTTGGGGTATTCCCAGCGGCCTGCCGTGGCGTAGCGGATGCCCTTGTAGGCCGCCGTACCGGGTACGCGGCCGGCAGTACCCTGCAGCTGTCCGCAGGGAGTGGAAATCAAATAATCCATAAGTCAAACCTTCTTTCTGAAGCAGGTTACCAAGATGATACCACATCAAAGACGGCACGGCAATTGCCGTGCCGTCTTGCTGTTGAATTTAGTTGTTTTCGCCTTCCGCGTTGACCACGGCTGCAGCGGCGGGCTTTTGGGCATTCATCTTCTCACGAATTTCAGGAGTGATGTTCCAGACAAACTTGAATGCGGCCCAGGACCCCAGGATGAACACGGCGGGAACCAGCACGCACAGAACCTTCATACCAAAGATGGTGCCGGCGGACTGGAACTCAGCAGTGCCCTCATAGCCGATCCATGCCAGACCGAACAGGCCGAAGCCCTGACCGATGGTCTGCCCGATGCGGCGGGACAAATTGAAGGTACCGTAGATGGAGCCCTCAGTGCGCTTTCCGGTGATGTACTCGTTATAGTCGATGGCTTCACCCACCAGACCCCACTGCATCTGGATGGATACCATAGCCATGCCGGAGCCGACACCCAGAATGACACCGTGGACCAGCGGATTGACCTCCATGACCATGTGCATGGCAAACAGCACGGCGCAGATGGCGCCGCCGATCAGCAGCGAGTAACGGATGACCTTCTCCAGACCCAGCTTCTTACAAATGAAAGGAACGGCAACCATGGCGCCGATCATAAAGGGCATGGACAGAGCCGAGCCGATGGACTGATAGGTCAGGTCGTGATAGACGGCGGTGTACATATAGCCGCTGATGGTCTGAGCAACGTACTGCATCAGGCAAATGCATACGCCGTGGATGCACAGAGCCACGAAGGGTCGGTTCTTTTTAACGACTTCCAGAATGTCCGAGAACTTGATGTCGTCGGCCTTGACTTCCTCGCCGACACTGGTGCGCTCTTCAGTCAGGCCGTAATGCAGCAGGCAGATGACAAAGCCGATGACGGCGCAGACGGTGCCGGCGATCATGTAACCGGTGGAGTTTCTGTCACCAAATGCGGCGACAATGGCGGGACCGGCCAGACCAGGGATCATGTTGCCGATCATAGAGCCCACACCGCGGGCAGAGGACAGAGAGGCGCGCTCCACGTCATTGGTGGACATGGCCGACAGCAGGGATCCCATGGGAATGTTGAACATGGTGTAAGATGCTTCGTACAGGATCTTGAAGGAGAACAGGATCACCAGCAGGGCAACGCCGTCAAAGAAACTGGGAACGATCCACAGTGCAGCACCGGTAATACCCAGCAGGGGTGCGGAACGCAGCAGCCAGGGACGGAACTTGCCACGCTTGTTGTGATGCTTTGCAAAAGCCTTGTCCATCAAAGCGCCCATCATAGGGTCGTTGATGGCGTCCCAAATGGTCCAGATAATGACCAGAATACCCAACAGGGTGGGGTCAATACCCAGCGCGTTGGTACAGTACAGGTTGAAGCAGGTACCCACCAGGGTAAAGGTCATGCAGCCGCCCCAGTCACCAAACATGTAGCCAAACCAATGCTTTTTGGTCAGGCCGGTTCTGGGGGCTTTGGGTGTTTTCGCCATTGTCAATTCCTCCTAATTCCATTTTCGCAAACAAGCGGAATTTGTATGTATCCATGCTTATCCTATCAGAAGAAGATCGCAAAGTAAATTGCAATAATTGCCTCAGGGATTGCATATCCTGCAAATTCACGCTATAATGTTACGGAAACAACTCCGCGAAAAGGATGTGTAACCGTGAAACTGGACGAACTGCAGAAACTGGCCTCCTCCCTGTCCGGCCTGAGCCCCGATCATGCGCAAAAGGAACTGTACGATCTGATGCAGACCATGGGGTTGGACCCAAATGCAGTCTATCAGGAGCTGGAGATGTCCTCCTCCTTTGTTGATACCCACCGAGACACCAGTTTTTCCAATTCCCAGATGCAGCTGCACAGCCACGCTTTCTACGAACTGCTTTACTGCTGCAGCAGCGGTGGAGCCGAATATCTTGTGGGTTCCGAGCGTTACCGGCTCCAGCACGGGGACATCGTCTTCGTTCCCGCAGGGATCAGCCACCGTCCCCTGCTGCCGGAAAACATGAGCGAACCGTATACCCGGTATGTTCTATGGCTCAGTCCGCATTTCATTGAGCAATTTGCAAGATTGTTCCCCTACCCGTTTTCGGGAGAACAGACCATCGTTGGGCTGCTGCGCACCGCCGGAACCAAGTGGGAACATCTGGGTGACCTGTTTCGCAACGGCGTGTTGGAAACCGAGCGCCGGGCCGATGGCTGGGAAGCCGCCGTCGTCGGAAACACCATAACGCTTCTGACCCAGATCAAACGAGCCACCGAAGAGCGTTCAGTCCGCATCCCCGTGGCGGAACAGCCCGAACTGCTGGACCAGATTACTGCGTTTGTGGAGGAACACTACTCTGCCCGCTTCACCATTGAGCAACTGGCCCGGGAATTTTACGTCAGCAGCAGCACCATCAGCCACCTGTTCAAACAAAAACTCGGTGTCAGTTTTTACCGTTATGTAACGCAAAGAAGGTTGATTGCAGCCAAAACAAAAATCGAATCCGGGCAGCGTCTGGATGAAATAGCGAGACAAACCGGATTTTCGGATTATTCCTGTTTTTACCGGTCGTTCAAGCAGGAGTTTGGTATCTCCCCGCGACAATATCGAATGATGCAGGAAACAAACGTTTAAATAGTCTTCTTGCAAAAGATCCGAATCCGGGAATTCAACATTCTCAGATTCGGATCTTTCGTTCCATTAAATATCCGGTTTTCACAACTGTTTGGCAATACCGACTCTATCGCCACATTGCGGCCATAGGGCTATGATGAGCAGAGACAGACTTTGGGCACACCCTCGGCTTTCAGCGCAAATATAATTCAGACTTCCGTCCACAGATTGTCCGGATAGATGCCGGCAGCAGTTTTTTCTGCGATCGCAGCCACCACAACAGGCTTGTCCGCCTGATACGTGACGCCGTACCATTTATCGGCGCTGCGCAGCACCTTTGCCCTGGCCTTGCCATCCGCCAGCAATTCACTGATGACACTGGGCAGGAAGTATTCACCCTTGGCAGGATTTTCAGCCAGCGTCTTGTCAAGAAACGCAGGAAAGCGCTTCCATGCTTCGGTAAAGAAACTCTCGGTCAGGCCCCACAGATTCATCGAAACGATGGATGTTCCGGGCAAGGCATTCCAACTCTCGCCGCCGTCCTCGGTGTATCGGGCATCATCGCCGTCTTTCTCGATATGAACGCGCTCGGTGACCGAAACAAGATAGTTATTTTCATCCTCCACACAAACACCGCGTGCTACATGACCATGCTCGGTGACGGTATTGCCCAGCAAATAACCTACCATGGCATATTCATAACAGTCAGACTGATCGGGATGCTCACTCAGATAATCAAAAATCGCGCGGAATGCTTCAGGGCCATAATAATCATCGGAATTGATAACCGCAAAGGGGCCGTTCACAACCTTGCGGGCGGCCAGAATGGCATGTGCAGTTCCCCAAGGCTTGATACGTTCTGCAGGGGCGGAATATCCCTCAGGAAGATCATTCAGTTCCTGATAGGCATATTTCACTTCGATAATTTTTGACAGACGATTTCCGATGGCCTCTTTAAAATTGGCCTCAATCTCATGTTTGATGACAAAAACCACCGTCTCAAAACCGGCGCGCAGAGCATCATAAATGGAATAATCGATGATCAGTTGACCGTGGTTTCCCACGGGGTCGATCTGCTTGAGACCTCCGTAGCGGCTTCCCATACCGGCAGCCATAACGACCAGAACAGGTTTGTTCATACAGATTCCCTCCCGAAAAGGTATTTTATTTAACTTTTGTATCCGTTGGGATTCATGGACTGCCACTTCCAGCTGGAAGCGCACATCTCATCAATGCCCAGCTTGGCTGACCACCCCATCTCTTCCATGGCCTTTCTGGGGTCAGCATAGTACTCGGCAAGGTCTCCCTCGCGCCGGGGATCAATAACGTAAGGCAATGTCTTGCCGCAAGCCTTTTCATAGGCATGAAGAACATCAAAAACACTGCAGCCCTTACCGGTACCCAGATTCACAATGAACAATCCGCACCCGGTCTCCAGTTTCTTAAGCGCAGCCACATGGCCCTGTGCCAGATCCACCACGTGGATGTAATCACGCACGCCGGTACCGTCGGGAGTCGGGTAATCATTGCCGTACACATGGAGCTTTTCCAGTTTTCCTACTGCCACCTGAGCAATGTAGGGAACCAGATTATTGGGAATGCCGTTGGGATCCTCGCCGATCAAGCCGCTTTCATGTGCTCCGATAGGGTTGAAATAGCGAAGCAGCGCCACATTAAGGGTAGGGTCGGCAGCACAGCAATCGATCAAAATACGCTCCTGAAAAAGCTTGGAGGTTCCATATGGGTTGGTAGTTCCTCCGGTCGGAAATTCTTCGCAATAGGGAACGCTGGCATGCTCTCCGTATACGGTAGCAGAAGAAGAAAACACAAAGTTCTTTACACCGTGATCACGCATCACATTGAGCAGCACCAACGTGCTGATCAGATTATTGGAGTAATATTCCAGCGGCTTACGCACACTTTCGCCTACAGCCTTCAGACCGGCAAAATGAATCACCGCTTCAATATCCGGATGCTGAGAAAATACTGCCTCAGCCGCCGCCGGATCGCATAGGTCCGCTTTAATGAAGGGAATGCTCTTTCCGGTGATTTTTTCCACTCGCCGCAGCGACTCCTCGCAGGAATTGCTTAGATTATCCGCAACGACGATTTCATAGCCCGCATTGAGAAGTTCCACACAAGTATGGCTTCCGATGTAGCCGGTTCCGCCGCTGACCAAGATAGACATTGTTACATTCCTCCAAGAGAAAATTTGGTTCGTTTATCATATCAACTGTCAGGAATAAGATTTTAATAATATTGTATCATACAACCACACAAAAGACAAGAACGGGCCACACGGAAGCAACCTGTTTTGTAAGCACTTTCCATCTGAAAAATCGCACAAAGAAACAGTGGCATAATTAAAAGTTTCAAATTCAATGCGCAAAAAATTCCGCAGAACCGCCGGCACGACAGTTCTGCGGAACTTTTCATGACTATTTTTTCTTCTTTTTCCCAATGGTGAAACCGATGGCGGTTCCACAGATCCCGCCAACGATATGGGTCAGCTGAGACACACTGTCCTGATTCACAATTCCATCAATGATCTCGCCGCCGATGTATACCACGGCAACAAGAATCATGGTAAGCGGTATGGTGCCCGCCTTCATTCCGGTCAGGGACGAAAGCATGATCATCATAAACACAATGCCGCTGGCACCCAAGAGCGCACCTTCAGAAAACAATCCGTGTACCAGCGCCGAAATCACTGCTGTAATGGCAATGGCAAGAAGCAGGTTTTTACTTCCGTACTTTTCCTCCAGCATGGGGCCAAGAATCAGCATCAGGGTCATGTTTCCAATATAGTGCTGCAAATTGGCATGACCCAGCACATGTCCGAACATACGCACATATCCTAAGACATCAAGGGGCGAGGTACGATAGGTGCAAAACAGCAGACCGGTGGTGCGGCCTCCGGTCAGAAAATCCAGAATCAAGACCAGAAGAGAAATCAGCGCAAAGGTCAGGACAACGGGTGAATTGTATCGGATTCTATTTCGAACTTTTGATGCCACAACGTATTCTCCTTATATGTTTTTTAAAATTATACCATGCCCTGCGCAAAACATCAACTGAGCTTATTCGGCATATATTGACTTCTATTCCGCCAACAGACCACATTATGTTGACTTTACCGACATTTTGCGATAATATGGTTTCAAAACAAAGTGCTGCTTCGTAAGGAGGACACATATGACCCCTCTTGTCTTTCAAACCGACTTTGGTCTTGTTGACGGCGCAGTTAGTGCAATGTACGGTGTTGCTTACAGTGTCGAGCCGGCTTTACGCATCCATGATCTGACCCATGACATCACTCCATACAACGTGTGGGAAGCCAGTTACCGTCTGATCCAGACCATCAACTACTGGCCGACGGGTTCTGTCTTTGTTTCGGTGGTCGATCCCGGTGTAGGCTCCGACCGAAAGAGCATTGTAGCCAAAACAAAAAGCGGTCGTTACATCGTCACACCCGATAACGGTACTTTGACCCATGTTATTCGATTCGAAGGGATCGAATCGGTTCGCGAGATCGATGAAAACATCAACCGTTTGCCCCGTTCCGGCGAAAGTTACACCTTCCACGGAAGAGATGTTTATGCCTTCACCGGCGCCAAGCTGGCAGCCGGTAAAATCGACTTTGAAGGAGTCGGCCCCGAATTTCCGACAGACAGTCTTGTGAAACTACCCATTGTAGAACCAATTTTCGTTGACAATGCCGTGTGTGGAACCATTGATGTTCTGGATGTCCGTTTCGGAAGCCTATGGACAAACATTCCCCGTACCCTTTTCCAGCAGACCGGCGCGAAATACGGAGACCGGGTCAGCATTACCATTGAGAATGATACTCGCTGCGTTTACCGCAATATCATCACGTTTGCCAAAAGCTTTGCCGATGTCTATGTTGGTGAAGCACTTGCCTATGTAAATTCATTGGATTGTATGGCTGTAGCCATTAATCAGGGCTCGTTTGCACGGGCTTACAACATCGGCACCGGAAACTCCTGGAGGATCCGGATCGAGCCCTTTAAGGGCTTTTAATCAGTGCTGTTTTAGCGAAAGGCTGAAATAGATAAAAATGGGAGGTAAAAACAATGAAGAAATTCTCTGTAAAAACCATCGTTGCCATTGGTATCGGCGCTGCCCTGTTCTTTGTTCTGGGCCGTTTTGTTGCCATCCCCAGCCCTGTTCCCAACACCAACATTTCCACTCAGTACGGTCTGCTGGCTTTCCTGTCTGTGGTCTTCGGCCCCGTCGCAGGCGCTTTGATCGGTCTGATCGGCCATGCTCTGATCGACTTCAGCTACGGCTGGGGCATTTGGTGGAGCTGGGTCATCGCTTCTGCCGTCTTCGGTCTGCTGGTTGGCATCGGCGCCAGGATCACCAAAATGGACAAGGCCGAGATGGGTAAGAAGGGCCTGATCAAGTTCAACATCGTTCAGGTCATTTCCCACGTCATCTGCTGGGGCGTCGTTGCTCCCGTGCTGGACATTCTGATCTACAGCGAACCTCTGGAGAAGCTGTTTGCTCAGGGCCTGTTTGCCGGTATTTCCAACGCTGTCACCACTGCGATCATCGGCAGCCTGCTGTGCATTGCTTATGCTGCCACCAAGACCAAGGACGGCAGCCTGTCCAAGGAATAATAAGAAAAACTTGTAAAGGCAGGCTCAGTGCCTGCCTTTACTTATCTGGAGGTGGTTCAATGGATAAGGACGTTATTATCTCATTTGAAGATTTTGGCTTTCAATATAACGCCCAGGCCGAACCTACCCTTTACAACATTGATCTGCAGATCCGTAAGGGTGAAAAGGTGGTTATCGCCGGTCCGTCCGGATGTGGCAAGTCTACTCTGGCTCACTGCATCAACGGATTGATCCCCAATTCCTACCCTGGAAAGGCCACCGGTTCTTTGACCGTAAACGGCAAAAACGCTCTGGAGCTGGGTTTATTTGAGCTGTCCAAAATTGTCGGAACCGTGCTTCAGGACTCCGACGGTCAATTTATTGGACTTACTGTCGCAGAGGACATCGCATTCGCGCTGGAAAATGACTGCATCCCTCAGGATGAGATGCGCAGCCGCGTGAAAAAGGTGGCCAAGCTGGTGGATGTGGAGCGCGTCTTATCTCATGCGCCCCATGAGATCTCCGGAGGTCAAAAGCAGCGCGTGGGTCTGGGCGGTGTCATGGTCGGTCAGGTTGATGTACTTCTGTTTGATGAACCTCTGGCCAATCTGGACCCCGCAACCGGAAAGCAAACCATTGCGCTCATTGACGAGATCCAGAAACACACCGGATGTGCTGTCATCATCATCGAACATCGTCTGGAAGATGTTCTTTACCGCCCTGTGGATCGCGTTGTGGTATTGGGCGATGGCAGAATCATTTACAACGGCGACCCGGACACTCTGTTATGTGGCAGTGTACTGCAGGACAGCGGCATTCGTGAACCGCTGTATGTTACCGCGTTAAAATATGCCGGTATCACACTTACCCCCGATATGCGTCCCTCCTATCTTCCGGAGCTTGTACTCAACTCCGAACAGAAAGCGCAGGTCAAAAGCTGGTTCGACCGGCTTCCGCCGGCTGAACAGCCTCCGGAACAAGATATTCTGCTCCATGTAAAAGAGATCGACTTTACATACGAAAATGGTCATCATGCCTTGTATGATCTCAGCGTCTTGATCCATAAGGGCGAGATGTTAAGTATTGTCGGCACAAACGGTGCCGGCAAATCCACCTTCTCCAAAGTCGTCTGCGGTTTTGAAAAACAACAAAGCGGCACCATCACTCTTTCCGGAAACGACCTGAACGAGTATTCGATCAAAGAGCGTGCCGACCACATTGGATATGTCATGCAAAACCCCAATCAGATGATTTCGAAAACAAAAATCTTCGATGAGGTTGCCCTTGGTCTGCGAAACCGCGGTGTTTCCGAAGAGGATATTCGCCCCAAAGTGGAGGAAACTCTGAAAGTCTGCGGTTTATACCCGTTCCGAAACTGGCCCATTTCCGCTCTGAGTTACGGTCAGAAAAAGCGCGTAACCATTGCCTCCATTTTGGTATTGAACCCTGAGATCATTTTGCTGGATGAACCCACGGCCGGACAGGACTTAAAGCATTACACCGACATCATGGACTTTTTAAGTGAGCTGAATCAACAGGGTGTCACCGTGGACCTCATCACCCACGACATGCACCTAATGTTGGAGTATACCCCCAGAGCCGTGGTATTCAACGAAGGTCGTATCATCGCCGACAAGTCGGCTGCAGAAGTGCTGAATGACCCGGAGATCGTTGCTGCCGCCCATTTGAAGGAGACCTCGCTGTACCACCTTTCGGTTCTTTGTGATATTGATGATCCTCAGGAATTTACACGCCGCTTTATTGCGCGGGATCGCGAGGTGCGCGCATGATCAACCTGTTTAACTACATCGAGCGCCCCTCTCCCATCCACCGCCTTACCGGCGCCTGCAAGCTGGTCGTACTGATCACATGGAGCGTTGCATTGATGACCAGCTTCTACACTCCCCTTCTCATTGCTATGACTCTGGCTTCCATCGTATTGTTTAAGGCTGCTAAGCTCAAACTCAAGGATGTTTCCTTTGTGATTTGTCTGATGGGTGTCTATATCGTGCTGAACAATCTTCTGATTTATCTCTTCAGTCCGATACACGGCACCGAACTCTACGACAGTTACACACTGCTCTTCAAAATCGCCGGCCCCTATGTAATTACTGCCGAACAGCTCTTCTACCATCTGAATGTGATCTTAAAAACAGTCTGCACGATTCCGATCGTTCTTCTGTTTGTGTGTACCACAAACCCTTCGGAGTTTGCAGCATCCCTGAGCAAGATCGGTGTCAGCTACCGAATCGGCTATGCGGTGGCCCTCGCGTTGCGATATATTCCCGACATCCAGCGCGAGTACCGGGACATCTCTCTGGCTCAGCAGGCGCGCGGAACCGAAATGAGCAAGAAAGCCAGTCTGGTCAACCGTCTGAAAGCAGCAAGCACCATCCTCATTCCGCTGATCCTGTCCTCCATGGAACGTATCGAGACCATCTCCAACGCCATGGAACTGCGAGGATTTGGCAAAAGCAAAAAACGGACCTGGTATTCCGGTCGGAAATTTTCTGTTGGTGATATCGTTGCTATGGCCGTCTGTTTTCTGCTGATGGTCGGTTCCCTTCTGATCACATACTTCAACGGAAGCCGATACTTTAATCCATTTATTTAACACAATGTATCAGGCCCAACGCCAAATTTTTGGTGTTGGGCCTGATTTTTATGCAACAATTCATTTTTAAACAGAAGCGGAAGAAATCATCATGGAGAGGATCTCATCATTTGTTTCTTTCATTCCGTCCCTGCCAAGGCGACCGATGCAGCGAATGGTCTCTTCAACGCCTTTCATAACGATACCGTCTCCGGCTTTAAATTCCTGACTGTAACAATACATTTCATAGCCCAGAATACCTGCATCGACACTGCTGGCAATTTTCGCGGCACAGCTTGGCTTCGCACCGTCGCAAACGATTCCACTGACGATTGCAAGGGAATTGACAACCGTATGGATAATCGTACTGTAATCTCCGCCAAGCAAATAAGCAATTCCGGCACCGGCACTGGCGCCGGCACTTACAGCGCCACAGTACGCACTCAACGTCCCGATTCCGTCTTTAATATGGATAGCTGTCAAATTACTCAGAATCAACGCGCGGTACAATTGCTCTTTTTCACTTTTCAGTTCTTTGGCGTATTCGATCAAAGGAACACTGCATGTGATTCCTTGGTTGCCACTTCCGCTGTTGATGATCACCGGCATTTCACATCCGTTCATTCGGGCATCACTTGCTGCTGCAGCATACGCCTTCGCACGGTTTCGAACACCGTCGCCGCCGGTTTTCAAGAGAACTTTTCCGATGTTGGCACCATAATCGTTAATCATGCCTTCTTGCGCAATTGCATAATTAAAACGAATCTGCCGTTCCAGAATTTCTTCCAGCTCTGACAGTTCACAACCCGTCGCAAAGTCCCAGATCCCTTCCATAGTCAGACAAGCGTGGTCAGCGGCTGACCGCTCCCCTTCTCGCTCGGCCAGAGCCTTATCGAGAATAACCTCACTGTCCTTTTCCAACAGCACGATGTTTGTGTGGTTGTCGACAATCCGCACTTTTGCGGAATGTTCCGCCGTCGAGGCCGTAATAATGATGTCAAATACATGCCCCAGCTCAATGTGTTCGACCTCAACGTCAATTCGTTCGATACATTCGGAAATTGTACGCCGATCTGCCTCGGTAAGAGATGACAGCACTTCCAGTTCTTTTTCCGAATGGCCGACAACGGCACCTGCAACAGCCGCAACCTGCAAACCTTTGGATTGATTAGTCCCGGGAACAACAACACTCTTTACATTTTTGATAATACTGCCGCTGACCTGAAGACGAATGTGCTCGGGAAGTTGCCCAAGAAGATCCCTTGCTTTTGCAGCCGCAAAAGCAAGCGCGATCGGCTCAGTACAGCCCATGGCAGGAACCAATTCTTCTTTCAAGATTTCAACGTAACAACCGTATCGAGGGTCACTTCGTTCCATGTGAATTCTCCTTTACGAGGCGGCATTTATTTGCAAGCCTTCAGCTTATGATCGACGCATTTTTACACGATTCCTGTTCTATTGCAAATTTTAACACATACACGCAACGATAACAACTGAAGATTTTTTTGACGATCGAAGCCTGATTCCGATGTGAAGGTTCGATCTCTCGTGCCTGAATCCAAAATTTTCTTCGTTGTGTTGATTAATCCAAAAAAGCGCCGTATAATTAAGAAAACGCAGAAAGGCGGAACACATCATGAATACATTGATCGAACTGTATGATGACCGAGCAAATGAAAACATTCTTGCTCCGGACATGTTTCGCCCTGAACGCATTGTCTATCTCTGTCCAAGAGAGATCGCTCAGGATAAAAGCCGCCAGGGAAAAATCAAAGACTTTTTCCTACGCCGCGGCTGGGAACCGGAAGTGATTTTTCTGGAATCCAGTCTTTTTAAGGCAGATCGCATTCTTCGCCAGCTTCTTTCCATTAACAAAAAATACCCGGACTGTGCCCTCGATGTCACCGGCGGCAGCGATGCTGCATTGTTTGCTGCCGGAATGTTTGCCTCCCAAACCGGAGTGCCTGCCTTCACCTACTCACGCAAACAGAACCGTTTCTACGATATTAGCGGCGCACCCTTTGCGGATAATCTTTCCTGTGATCTCAAATATTCTGTAGAAGAGTTTTTCCTGATGGCTGGCGGCACATTGCTCCCCGGCCGGGTGAACAACTCTATTTTGAATCAATATTTAGACGACTTCGATTCGTTTTTCGCCTGTTTCCTGCGTTTCCGTCGCAACTGGACAAATATCATTTCCTATATACAGCGTGTGTCGCCCGCTGAATACGGGCAGGTTCCCCCGCTGTCCATTCAAGGAAACTACACGGTGAAGGGCGAACACGGCAGAAGAAACTCCGCCAATGAAGATGCTTTGCGGGAGCTGGAACACATCGACTTTATCCGGGATCTTTCCATCGTCTCCGGAGAATCGGTATCCTTCTGTTTCCGTGATAGAAATATCCGCGCCTGGCTAAGGGATGTCGGTAGTGTATTGGAACTGTACGTTTACAAAGCCTGTCTGGACACCGGTATTTTCAATGATGTCATCAGCAGCGCTGTTGTTCGCTGGGATGACACACTGGGACACGCCAGTGTATCCAACGAGATCGATGTAATGGCTGCCAAGGGCGTTATCCCTCTTTTTATCAGCTGCAAAGCAACCGACATAAAGACAGAATCACTCAATGAACTCGCGATCCTGCGGGACCGTTTCGGAGGAAAAGGCGCAAAAGCTGCCATTGTCACAACCGAGCCCTGCAATGCCGCCGCCCGCCACCGGGCCGCCCAACTCGGAATTGCAGTCATCGATTTGGAAGAGCTTCGAAGCGGACAATTGGCACAACGCTTAAAAATCATTATGAAAGCGCAATGAACAACTTGTATACCTGAACTGCACAGAATCATTCCGTGTCAGGCCATATGCAGCACCTAATTCCATCAACCATCTGTAAACACCAATCCCTGTAAATGGATTGGTGTTTACAGATTTTATAACTATCCCCAACCAACTGTTGATCTATTTGTATGTGAATTGTTGATTCACTACATCTGCTGTACAAAAACAATAATACTGCTAACTTCTTTTGCAAAGATTGATACGCCTTTGCTGTTTTCTGATAATTGACAAGTCTTTATTGGGTGCTAAAATGAATATATCCCGCATTTTATTGCAATATGGGTGATATGTTATGAAAAAACTGCTCCGACATAAAGGTAAAACCTTTTATACTACACTTGGGCTCTTAATCGTGTTCAGTTATGTCCCAATTCTGATTGCCCTTATGTTCACCCTCCAAACACTGGATCATTCACATGCTACACTGAACGCCGTACTTGCTACCGTTCAGGAAACACAAATGGCTTATTCACAGGATGCCAACCCGGGCCGAAACCACATGGACCAATTGTCAACTTTGCGAGAGCATCCCTTCCTTGGTGATTTGGGGTCTAAAACGCAGTTGCAACATGACTCCGACATCCAACGTGCCGAGCAAGTTTTGCTCAGCGTGACTCCTGGGCACTCTGCCCGTGGTCTAATCACCACATACCTGTATTTTTCGAACAGCAACTACCTGATCGACAGCTCTGACCTGGGACACAATGCTATTGATTTCGCCGATCCGGTGATTTTCAGCGGCCTTAATTCCAGCGACACAAATCTCCCCTGCGCCTTTATGTACGGCCCGGATTCTCCCGATGGCGAAACACACACCTTCTATACAGCCACGGTATTCCCTGGTGTAATTTTCATTTTTGATATCTATTTTCCGGAGTATCCCGGAAACAACCGTGCTGATGTAGCGCTGTCCGAAGAATTTACAGCCAGTTTGAAAGACGTGGAACTCTGCTACTATGATAGCTACGGAAATGTCCGGGCCACCAGCGGCACACCCAATCTGATGTATCTGTACGACTACCACTCCATCGGTCCGAATGAGAATCATTCCTTCCCCTTCAAGCATGATGGACACCATTATCTCTGTTATTATGTATTCAATGAATACAACATGACCAAATACGCCCTGTTCTGCCGGGATGAAATCGCAGAAGAACAACAGCGCACATCGACCCTGCTCTGGATTTCTGCCAGCGTTTTGTCGGTCGCGTTCCTCGTTTGTGCCATTCTTTATACCCGCCGTACATACAAGCCAATTGCATCTCTGGTCACACGTGTGGATAAAAACGATGGTACCTCCTCTGCCCTGCTGCGGGATGAATTCGAAGTATTAAATAAGGCCATTGATTCCTTTGATGCCCGATTAAGTAAGCGAGATCAATTGCTAAGCAAATTCTATCTTCTTCGCGTTCTTCGCGGGCAGGCAACTCACTCTCTGGAAGACTATCGGGACAATTGGTTCACCGATGACGAAAATCATTCTTTTGCTGTAGCTGCCATCCATATGGACGAGTTCCAGGGCGGTGAATACTACGATGACAATCACTTTGAGCAAAATGTGGTTGGATTCCTGCGCTCCGAAAACTGGGATGTTCGCACCGTCATGGATAACGATTTTGTGTATGTTGTCTGCCGTCTTCCAAGAATTATCCGAGATATTAATCTCCTGCACACCTTTCAGCGTTTGCAGGAACATCTGAAAGAGTTTTATATTTCGGTCTATATCAGTAATATTCATACCAGCGTTCGTGAGCTGCGCCGCTGCTACAATGAAGCGATGGCAATTTCCGAATACTACATTGCAAACGAAAACATCTGCATCGTCGCAAACATGACTTCCACTCCGCAGACAATGCATGCCACTGGAATTTCCTCTCCAAATTTTGGGCATCTACGCAAATTGTCCGATTGCATTACCACCCTGTCAGTAGATGATGCCGTCATCACACTGGACGAATTGACTTTCCAGTTTGCACGTGCCAGTGGCCACCCACTCTCTGATGAAAGCACAATGTACGATCTGTTGGTCAACACCATAGCATTGGCTTTCTATGACATTGATGTTCCCAATGAAGTGGGCAAAGCACAAATTCAGCAGCATATCAGCCACATCCGCAGTTCTTCCGGGGTTGGGGAATTAAGACAAACCTTACATGATGCCCTGATCGCGCTGACGCGGAAAACAGATGGACAGGAATACTATCTCCAGCGATTTGAAAAAGTTCGCGATTATATTCTTGAGAATTATTCCGATCCCAATCTGGACGCCACCACAATTGCAGAGTGCTTCAATATGTCTCCCTCCACCATCACCCGTTTGTTTAAAAAATACAACCAAACCGGCTTTTTGGAGTTTGTCCATCAAACCCGAGTAGAAAAGGCCAGCGAGCTGCTTCAGACCACCGATTTACCTGTTTCAGAAATCTCCACCCTTGTTGGCTATACCAATGCGGCAACCATGAATCGTGCATTCAAAGCACACGCTAATTCCACTCCCAGTATGATCCGCAAGCGCGCACAGGAATAATTGACGAAAACGAGGGCTCCCGGCATCCTAATCAGATGCCGGGAGCCCTCTGTCATATTCGCGGGGATGTCTGAGTTCAATTCAGCTATCCTGCCGAAACCTCTCAGCCGGCAGTATAACCCTTGGTGGTGTCCACGGTAATGGTATTGGTGGTACCGTCCCAAGCTACCGCAAAGTCCATTGCAGAGGCCAAATCACGCAGCTTGAAATAACCCTTGCCGTCGATGATGTAGGAGGCAACGCTGACCGGCTTGGTGTCCAGATAGACGCTCCAGCTGCCGGCGGTGGCTTCCTTGGCTGCGGTACCGGGGGCTTCCATCTCGGTGCCGGTGGCGGTATAAGCCTTTCCGCTGTTCAGAGTAACAATGGTTCCGGCCATATTGTCCTGCCAGTAGACCTCAAATACCTCATCAGTGTCAGCCAGCGTATAGGCCAGATCACGAATGTCAAAGTAATTGTTGCCTTCGATGTTGTAGGCGTCAAATACGACCTTTTCGCCATCCACAACCACGGCAGAGGAAATAGGCGTTGCGGTCACAGTCTCAACCTCTGCTGAGCCGATGTTCTTCACAACCTCAGCTGCGGTGATCTCTCCGATACCGCCCACGCTGGCCAGAGTGATCTCCACCTTGCCGGTGGCGGTAATGTTGCCAATGGTGCCCTTCACTTCGGAAGGAGTGCCGTTGTGGGTGGGAGCAATAACAACATTTGCGCCCTGAATATTACCGATGCAATCCACATTTGCTTTGCGTTCGGTGTTGGTGCCAATGATGACATCGCCCAGACCTGCAATGATGTCACCGGTGGTGCTCAGAGTCATGCTACCGGTGCTGGGATCCTTCAGGGGAGCGCCGCGGCCGTAGTCGGTGGAGACATTCTTGCCGATGATGATGTCGCCGCCCTTGTCTGCACCGGTGGTAAAGGTCAGATTTCTACCCACACGACCCACAGAGCTGCCGCCCAGAATCATGTCCTGACCGTTGGTTTCCAGAACGGCTGCCTCGTTTTCGTTGACGGGCTGCAGGTTGGCGTAGCGGTTGAGCCACTCCACCTTGCCGTCCACAAACACAGTACCGGCAATAAAGGTATCGCCGCCGATCTTGTCGGCCTTCAGGCCCACGCCGTCCTTATTAGCGCTCAGCTTCATGTTGTCCAGCACCACGTTGCCCTGTGCGGTCAGGTACAGGCAGTTGGCGCTGCCAATCAGAGTGATACAGGAATGGAGCAGATTGGGCTGACCGCGGGTAGCACCCGAAACGGTCAGGGTGTCTGCGGTGATCTCCTTGGTGACAGCAGCAGTCATCTGAACCAGACCGCTGTCCAGACGCAGCTTGGCGATCTTGCCGTATTCGGTAAAGTCGATCAGCAGGTTGCCGGACAGGTTGCCGGCATAGCCGTCGGTGTCGCGCTTGGCACTTGCCAGCCAATCGTACACGGGACGGTCAGACAGGTACAGGCTCTGGAAGAAGGCCAGCTCGTCGCCGGTCAGAGTAACAGAGCCGCTCTGGACCTTTTCACCGCCGTAAACCCAAGTCAGCTTGCTGTCGCTCCAGCTGAACTGGACCTGACCCGCACCGGAGCCGACCTCGACAGCGGGAGAGCCGCTGACATAAGTATAGGTGCCTGCGGGCAGAGCAGCAAACTGGGTCTTACTCTCTTCCACCACGACAGGTTCGGGCTCCTTGGGGCCCAATGCGGCAATGTTCTTGGTCACCTTTACGCCGGTCACTTCACCGATGGCGTTGGCACGCTCCACGGTCACAGTCACATTACCGGCTGCGGAAATGTTCGCGATGCTGCCGTTGATGTCACCGGCAGTCAAGGTAATGTCGCCGCCGGTAGAAGTCAGGGATCCGATCACGCAGGCATTGCCGTCGGCGTCACTCTCCCAGTTGGCAAAACCGTGGGTAGTGTTGGTGTTGCCCTGATCAGCGCCAGCGTTCACGGAGCCGATCTGAATGTCGATGTTTCCGGTGGCGGTGATGTTGCCAATGGCGCCGGTCACATTGCCCACGGTGCCGCGATTGTCGGGTCTAATGGTCACGTTGTTGCCCTGAATGCTGCCAATCAGGTCGATAATGACGGACTTTTCGGTATTGGTACCGATGATGACGTCACCCTTGCCGGCAATGATGCTGCCGCTGGTGTTGATGGTAACGCCGTCGTTGGAGGTATCTGCATTGGGGCTCTGACCGCCGCGGGTGGAGTCGGTGGAGACCGTCTGACCAAGGATAATATCGCCGCCCAGATCTTCACCTGTGCTGATGGTCAGATTACGGCCCACACGGCCGATGTTGGAGCCGCCGGTCATAACGATGTCTTTGCCGGTGGTCACGATAGCGCCGGGCTGGCTGTCCAGGGGCAGGATAACACCCATCTTGTTGAACCATTCCACGGTGCCGTCAATGTTGACGGTACCCACCACGAAGGTGTCGCCACCGATCTTGTCAGCCTTCAGACCAACGCCATCCTTATTGTGGCCGATGGTCAGTTCGTCCAGAATCACGTCGCCCTGGACCGTCAGGTACAGACCGTTGACACTACCCATCAGGGTGATGCAGGACTGCAGCAGATTGGGGCGGCCGCGGGTAATGCCCTGAACGGTCAGGGTGTCATCCACGATGTCCTTAGTCAGGATGGCCAGCGTGCGGGTCTTGGGGTTGGTCACATGGATCTTGGAGATCTTGCCGGCATCGCTGATGGTGATGTTCACACCGCCGGCAACCTCACCCGCATATCCTTCCACGTCCTTGGTTGCACCGCCCAGCCAGTCGGTCACGGGACGGTCAGACTGGTACAGGCCCTGGAAGAAGCGAAGCTCGTCACCGCTGAGGACGGCTCTGCCGCTCTCAGCACCGTTGGACCAGAGAATGCTGTTGGCCCAGTATAGGAACTGGATCTGACCAACTGCAGCCCCTTCTTCCACAGACGGGGTTTCATCCACATAGGTATAAATACCTGCAGGCAGGTCATCCAGGCTATCGCCGCCGGATGCAGCCATTGTTTGTGCAGTCAGTCCCAGCACCATAATCAGAGCCAGAGCAACTGCAAGGATCTTTTTCAGTCTTTTCATGTATTTACCTCCTTGATGTGTTTCTTCGGTCAGGTCCGCTTTGTACCTCACTTTTCCACCCGACCCTCTTACGACGCAATATATATTAGTAACTTCATAAAAACAATCTTCAGTTTTTTACTACATTTCATTTTTTCAAAAAACGCAAAGAAGTTTTTCAATTTTTTCTCTTATATTTAAAAGCGAAAAAAATGAAATATGAAACATAACAATACTTCGTCAAAACACATCAAGCCCCCCAGTGTCGCACATCCGGACATATATTTTTTGACATATCTAAGATGCTTTTCCCCTGTCCCTTTGTGCGTTATTAAAATTTATCTGAAATATTACAATTTCATGCTCCTTATCACACGCAAAAATTCACCAAAACAAAATAAATCGATTTATTTAATGTTGCAATATGACATAAAATGTTGTAATATGATTTGTCAATACTTTTATCGTCAATTTGATGATTTTCGTCAATGAAAATCACTGTCATTTAGTCGGGTTTACTAAAATATTTTTCTTGCTGCACACATTGTTTATTTGGAGGTTCCTATGAGTTATACGATTCCAATCGGTCCCTATCATCCTGCACTGGAAGAGCCTATCCATGCCCGCCTTACTGTGGACGGCGAAACCATCAGCGATGCAGAGGTTTTCATCGGCTACAACCATCGCGGCATTGAAAAGCTGGCACAGGAACGCAACTTTATCCAGACACTGGTGCTTGTTGAGCGTGTTTGCGGTATTTGCTCTCATTCCCATTCCCTGACGTATTCTATGTGTATCGAACACATTGCCGGTATGGAAGTCCCCAAACGCGGACAGTACATTCGTGTTATCATTGAAGAACTGGAGCGTATCCATTCCCATCTTCTCTGGTTGGGCATCGCATGTCACATCGTCGGCCACGACAGCTTCTTTATGCAGTGCTGGAATGACCGTGAAGGCACCATGGACACGCTGGAATATTTAACCGGCAACCGCGTGAACTATGCCATGAACATCATTGGCGGTGCACGCCGTGATCTGGATGACGACAAGCGTCGTTATCTTCTGAACGCCATGGATGATCTGGAAAAGCGGATGGCTCCTCTGACCCACTGGCTGACCCACGACAAAACTCTGGCTATGCGCACCAAGGGTGTGGGTGTGCTCACCACCGAGGATGCTGTCCGTTTGGGTGCTGTCGGACCTCACGCCAGAGCATCCGGTGTGGACATGGATGTGCGCCGGGATGCTCCCTACTCCTCCTATCAGGATTTTGAGTTCGCCGTACCCGTGCAAACTTCCTGTGATGTGTATGCACGCGTGGTTGTGCGTGTGCTGGAGATTTATGAGAGCATCAAGATCATCCGTCAGGCTGTGGACAATCTCCCCGAAGGGCCTATCAATCTGGGCAACAAAATCCCAAAGGTGCCTGCAGGAGAGTTTATCGCCCGCCATGAAGCTCCCCGCGGCCATCTGGTATATAAGGTGATAACCGACGGTGGCATGAACAACTACCGTCTGAGTATTCATGTTCCCACCTTCAAGAATGCACCCACTGTTCCTGTCATGCTCAAAGGAAATACCGTGGCCGATGCAGGTCTGATCGTGGCCTCCATTGACCCCTGCTTCTCCTGTCTGGATCGCTGAGCTATGCATGAATTAGCCATTACACAGAGCATTCTGGACATTGCTCAAAAAGCCGCCGAGGAACACGGTGCAAAGAGGGTGCAATCGGTTCGGATCATGCTGGGAGAATACTCCGGTGTGGTGCCCCAATGTATCCAGTATTATTTTGATGTGATCAGCAAAGGCACCATTGCTGAGGGTGCCATGCTGGACATTCAACGGCTTCCTGTTGTGATCCACTGCAACGTCTGCAACAAGGAAAGTCAAATCGAACGACTCCATGTCAGCTGCCCACTGTGCGGCAGCACTGATCTGAAGCTGATTCAGGGCAGGGAGTTTTACATCGAAAGCCTGGAGGTCGAATAAACAATGGAAATCAAAGTCATGCATCAGGTCATGGCATGGAACGAAGATGTCAGCGATGCAGTAAAAGCCGAGCTGGCTAAGCATAAGGTGTGTCTGGTCAATGTATTGGGCTCCCCCGGCGCCGGAAAAACCACTACCCTCATCTCTCTGATCGCGCGACTGCGCGAAACATATCGCATCGGTGTGATCGAGGGTGACATTGCCGGCCAAATCGATGCAGACACTATTCACGCCTTAGGCCTGCCCGTCACACAGATCGACACCGACGGTGCCTGCCATATTGAGGCAATGAGCATCCAGAAGATGCTGCCTGAATTTGATCTGGATAATCTGGATGTCATCTTCGTGGAAAACATCGGAAATCTGGTTTGTCCTGCCGAATTCAACATCGGTGAACACTTCCGCCTCGCTCTGCTCAGCATTCCCGAAGGAGACGACAAGGTGGAAAAGTACCCCCTGATGTTCGCCACCTCCCATGCACTGGCCCTGAACAAATACGACCTGAAAGACTACTTTGACTTCGACGACCAGCGCGTGGAACGTAACGCCCGCGGCGTGAACCCCAATATTCAGATTTTCCGCGTGTCCAGCCGGGACGGTACCGGATTGGACGAGCTTGCCGGGTGGGTCGGCAGCCAAATAGACCGATATATTAAGGAAGGAGCCCCCGTCAATGAATGTCAATAAATTCTGCGCCTGGCTTTCCACCTTTATATTCTGCTTTTTGTTCTGGATGCTGTTGACCTGGTCTGTGGCACCTCGAGAACTAATCCTTGGCGCGATCATTGCTGCCGTTGTATCTGCCTTTTCTTCCCGTTTTCTGATCCACCGCAAAGCATTTTATCTGTACAATCCGATTCGGTTGATTCTTCTCGTGTTTTACTGTGTTGTCATCTTCCTGTGGGAAGTCATCAAGGCAAACCTGAGCATGGCCTCTATCGTCCTGAGTCCCAATATGAAAAACTACAAGCCGGGCATCATCCGCGTCCCCGCCGGTGAGAAACCCTCCTCTGCCTACGGCCTTGCCATGGTGAGCAACTGTATCACCCTGACTCCCGGCACCATCACTCTGGACGTGGCTGAGGATGAGGACGGAAAAAATTATTACTACATCCATTGGATCGACGTAGCCGAAACTGACCGTGACAAGGCCGGAGATGCCATCAAGGGAACCATGGAAAAGTGGATCGGGAGGATTTGGAAATGATTGGACTGCTTATTGCATGCGTGATACTTTCCCTACTGGCCGTTGCGTTGATCTACCGGATCTTCCGCGGGCCCACTTCCGCTGACCGCATCTGCGCTCTGGATGCACTGGACCTGATTCTGGCCCTGGCTCTCGCACTTTACTCCCTGTATACCGGACGCGGCATCTATCTGGATATCGCGCTTGTGGTCGCCCTGCTTGGCTTCGTTGGCACCGTGTTCGTGGGCCGCTATATGGAAGGGAGGATGTAATTATGGTCGCTGATATCATTATGTACATTCTTCTGGCCGTGGGCCTGTTTTTCTGCCTGATCGGCGTTGTCGGCGTACTGCGCATGCCCGACGTGTACGGCCGACTGCAGGCATCCACCTGCATTGCCAGTCTTGGTACCATTTGCCTGATGGCCGCCGGTATCCTGTACGCTATTGCCCATGGGCTGGGTGTTTCCAGCTGCATCAAGCTGACTTTGATCCTGCTGATGGTGCTATGCACCAACCCGATCTCCAACCACGCTTTGCTCAAAGGCGCTTACAAGGGCGGCGTAAAGCCGGCAAAAGAGCCGGTCATTGATGATTACAAGGAGGATGACCCCGAATGAACGGTGTTTTGATTGTTATTCTCAATACATTGGTCCTTGTGGGCGCCCTCGCATCCGCCATCGTGGCCGTCCAGGCAAAAAAGCTGCTGGACTCGGTGATTGCTTTGGCCGCCACCGGTTCCTTCATTGCATTGGAATTTATGCTGCTGCAGGCCCCTGACGTGGCAATTGCCGAGGCCAGCGTGGGCGCCGTCCTGTCCACGGTCCTGTTCATCATTGCCTTGCGCAAGGTGGGCAACGGGAAGGAGGAACAGGAATGAGCAAAACCAAAAAAATCGTTCTGGCCCTTTCTCTGGCTATCCTTCTGGCCTGCGGCATCTGGGCCGGTGTTTTAATGGGAACCAGTGAGCCTACCTACAACGGCTCCCACATGGATTTGATCGATCTGTACGAAAACCCTTCGGACTACGATAACAGTACCGCTGACGGTGCAGCCTCTGTCATCGTCAATGAAAATCTGGAGAAAACCGCTGCTGACAACGTCGTGTTCAGTGTTGTCTTCAACTTCCGTGGATATGACACACTCGGTGAGAGTTTTATTCTGATCGCAGCTATCGCCGGCTGCCTGGCCATTTTACGCAACGTCACCAAAAGGACACATGGAGAGGAGGCGCAGGAATGAAAAAATTCAAGAAAAAACCTGTTATTGTAAAATGCGCTTCTGACCTGTTTCTGCCTTTGGCCTGCGTATTCGGCTGCTATGTGGTTCTTCACGGTCACCTGAGCCCCGGCGGCGGCTTTCAGGGCGGCGTGCTGATTGCCAGTGCCATTTTGCTGGTCTTTTTGGGCTATGGCAGCAGCATGGTTCGCAAAACTTTCAGCGAACACAAGCTTCACAGCAGTGAAACCGTCGCCGAGATCCTCTATGTTGTCATTGCACTGATCGGCGTGTTTGCCGGCCTCGGCTTCTGTTTCAACTTTGTGTTCGCCGGCCATCAGCTCGACACCAGTGTCCTGATGAACCATGCTGTGGGTTACCATGTTATGGGCGGCATTATCTGCCTGCTGATCATGATGCTCAGCCTTCTGGACGGCGAGGAAAAGGAGGATGGGGTATGATCACATGCAACTACATCGTTTCCTTCATGCTCATCGCACTGGGCGTTTTCTGCATGGTCGCCAAGAAGAATCTGATCAAAATCTGCATTGGCATGGGTTTGGTGGACTACGGTGTGAATCTTCTGATTGTCTCGGTCGGGTTCAACCCGGGTGGAACCGCTCCCATCTTTACCATCTCCGAGCTGTCCCGTGACAGCTTCTTTGTGGACCCTATCCCTCAGGCGCTGACCTTGACCTCTATTGTCATTGGTGCCTGCATGACCGCCATGACTCTGAGCCTGATCATCAAGCTCAAGCAGCAGTACGGCACTCTCGATTCCGGTGAGATCAGGAGGTTGAGAGGCTGATGGAATTTATGAATCATTTTCCCATTCTGGCCGTGATGGCTCTGTTTCTGGGTGCATTTATTACCTCTCTGGTGGGGCGACGCAATGAAGCAGTTCGGCATATTGTGGTCTTTTTGTCCATGGCCATCGCATTGGTACTTACTCTATGTCTGATCAAGCCCGTGCTGATGGACGGCGATATTATTGTTTACTGGCTGGGCAACTGGGAACCCGTGGAAGGCTGGGCCATCGGCATCAGCCTGGAAGTGGATGCCCTGTCCCTGTTCTTTGCCCTGATCGTCGTGGTGGCCGTATTTGTCTCCGGTGTATATTCCTTCACCTATATGAAGCACGACGACAGTCTGGTCAATTTCTATACCCTGTTTTTGATGCTGTCCGGCTCGGTTCTGGGTTTGGTTATGAGCGGCGACCTGTTCAACATTTTCGTCATGATCGAGATCATGACCTTTACCGCCGTGGCTCTGACCGCCTTCCGTACCGACTATGAGGGTGCACTGGAAGGCGCATTCAAGTATCTTGTTGTAGGCTCACTCGGCTCCACAGCCGTGCTGGTGGGCATTGCTCTGATCTACTCTCAGCTGCACACTCTGAATCTGGCTCAGATCGCAGCCCTTCTCCCGGGCAGCATGAATCCCGTGACCATCGCCGCCTTTGGCTTTTTGTTTGTGGGTTTCGGCACTAAGGCCTTCCTGTTCCCCTTCCATCCTCTTGCTGCCGACGCTCACGCCGTGGCTCCCGCTTCTATCTCTCTGATGATCTCCGGCGTACTGACCAAGTGCGGTGTTTACGGCATCATCCGCCTGATTTACGCCCTGTATCAGAACATGGATCAGCCCTTCGTGCAGTATTTTGTCACCGCCGTAGGTGCCATCAGCATGTTCGTGTGCGTTACAATGGCATTTAATCAGCATAATTTTAAGCGTCTGCTGGCCTTCCACTCTATCTCCCAGGTGGGCTATGTGATCACTGTGGTCGGTCTTGGTTCCCTTCTCGGTCTGTCTGCCGGTCTGTATCACGCCATGAACCACACCATTTTCAAGGGTCTGCTGTTTTTGACCGCCGGTGCCGTACAGCATGCCACCGGATCTCTGGATCTGGATGATCTGGGCGGTTTGTCCAAAAAGATGCCCCGCACCACGGTCCTGTTCCTGATCGGCGCCGCCTCCATCAGCGGCCTGCCTCCCTTCAACGGCTTTGCCTCAAAGTGGATGATCTATCAAGCTGCTTTTGAAAAGGGTGCCGAGAGCGGTAATTTCTTCTTCATCATCGTCTGCGTGGCAGCGCTGCTCACCAGTGTGCTCACTCTGGCCTCCTTCATCAAGGTTGCTCAGAGCGTATTCTTCGGCCAGCTGCCCGCAAAATATAAGGATGTAAAAGAAGTTTCCCTTGGTATGCGGATCCCCATGTGGATCCTGGCCGGACTTTGCGTGATCACCGGCCTGTTCCCCACTCAGGTACAGAATTGGCTGCTCCTGCCTGCTGCCAAATCTGCCATGAACGCAGCGGCCTACATTGACAACGCCATGGGCAGCGATTATGCTGCTCAGCACGGCATTGCCGCCTCCATCCCCGAAACCGCAACTTTTGTTGGAAGCTGGAACCCCATCAACTGGCTGCTTCTGCTTGTTGGTGTCACTCTGGCCGTTTGCATCGTATCTGTCATCGGCTCTTCCGGTAAAGGTAATGCCTCTGCCCAGAGCGAATCCACCGAAACCGAATCTCTTGATCCCAAGTACGATTCCTTCTTCTCCGGTGAGGAGGCCTCTTTCTCTCAAGTGGGTGGAAGTGACCTGTTCTGGGGCTTCAAGCACAACTGGCGCAAATATTTCAGCTTCATGCACGACTGGCACAGCGGCGTGGTCAATGACTACACCCTGTACGGTGCTGCCGCCATTGCGGTCGCTCTTGTGCTGTGCATCATCTTTCTGTAAAGGGGGCTGCCGAACATGATGAATATCCTGATAACCGCATTTCATGTACTGGTGTTCCCCGGTCTGCTGTTCTGCGTAATTCTGGGCATCCTGTTGGCGGGTATCAACCGCAAGCTGGTGGCCCGTATGCAGAACCGCGTTGGGCCTCCCCTGCTGCAGCCCTGGTATGATTTTCTGAAATGCTGCGGCAAGGAAACGATTATTCCCCGTCATGCCAAGCGCCGGATCTTTCTGGCTGCTCCTGTGGTAGGCTTTGCTTCTCTGATCACCGCCGCCTTGTTCATCCCTGTCATGAATTACACCGCCTTTTCCACCGGTGCCGATCTGGTGGTCATCCTCTATCTGCTGACTCTGGCCGGCGTAGCGATGATCGTCGGTGCGGCCGTCTCCGGCTCTCCCTTTGCCGGTGTGGGTCTCAGCCGTGAGATGGTAGCCATGATCTCCTACGAACTTCCCTTTGTTCTGGTTATTTTGGCTGTGGGCCGTGTGGCGGGCAGTGAGAGTGTGCTCGGCTGCACCTTCTCTCTTTCCACGATACTGGACTGGCAGATTGCCAACGGTCCCTTGCTCTTCAAGTGGAGCATGATCCCCGCCGCACTGGCCATGCTGTTTGTCATTCCCTGCGAGATCGGTATGCATCCCTTTGACGTTGCTGAGGCCGAAACCGAAATCTGTGAAGGCACTCTGGCCGAATACAGCGGCCCGCCGTTGGGCGTATTCCGTCTGAGTACCTGCGTCAAGATGTATCTGATGACTGCACTGTTCTGCGCCCTGTTCCTGGGTGGCCTGTCCACCGGCATTCTGATCCTGGACATTGTGATCGTGGCAGTGCTCTGTCTGGTGATTACCTTTATCACCATGACCGTCCCCCATGCTGTCTGCGCCCGCTTTAAAGTAGAGCAGGTATTCAAATTCTACTGGACTGTGGTATCTGCTCTGGCCGCCATCAGTCTGATTCTGGTCTGGCTTGGCCTGTAAGGAGGAAACCCGGATGATTCAAAAAATGATCGACAAGAGCATGGAAAAAAGTCCGTGGATCTTCCACATCAACGCAGGATCCTGCAACGGTTGCGACATTGAACTGGTCAGCGTATTGACTCCGCGTTATGACGCTGAACGGCTGGGTTTTCGCCTGACCGGAACTCCCCGTCAGGCCGACATTGTGGTCGTATCCGGGCCCATTACCCTACAGACCCGCGACCGCCTCGTCCGCACCCTTGCTCAAGTACCTGAACCCCGCGTCGTGGTCAGTCTTGGTTCCTGCCCCCGTTCCGGCAATGTGTTTAAGGGCAGCTACTCCATTGACGGGCCGTTGGACAAATGGACTCATGTAGATGTTTCTGTTGGTGGTTGTACCCCCAAGCCGGAAGCTATTGTTGCCGCATTGGCCAAAGCCGCCGAGATACTTGCTGAAAAACGGAAGGAGATGCACAAATAAATGCTGCCATATCTGAAGCAGGCATTCTGCAATCTTTTCCGCCGCCCCGCCACCGCATCCTTCCCCAAGGGCGAGCCTCCCAAGGCCGCCGAGGGTTACCGCGGACGCATTATTTATAAACCCGAGCTGTGCATCAACTGCGGCATGTGTATGCGAGTGTGCGCTCCCCAGTGCATGACCCGCACCATTGTGCCGCTGGAAAACGGTGACCAGCAAATCACCCTCTCCTTTGATCAGTCCAGCTGCACCTTCTGCTCTCTGTGCGCCGATTTCTGTTCCCGCAAGGCCATTGAACTGAGTGATGACTATATGCTGGTCGGCACCCAGCCGGGAGACTTCATTGTGTCCGGCACCTTTGTCAAGAAGGCACCGCCTCCCAAGATGACGCCCGAACAGATCGCCGAATTCAAAGCCAAGGCAGAGGCAGCAAAGGCGGCCAAAGCTGCGGCAGAGGCTGCCAAAGCAGCAGCAGAACATGAATAATCGCCGCATTCATCTGGACATTCGGGGCATTGTACAGGGTGTTGGTTTTCGCCCCTTCCTGCACCGTCTGACCAGTCGTTTTCATCTGTCCGGCTGGGCCCGCAACACGGGCATCGGCGTGGAAATGGAGCTGGAAGGTCAAAATGATGATCTGGATTCCTTTCTGCATGCCTTGAAGTCGGATCCCCCTCCCTTGGCCCTGATCCGCGAAATTCATTGCACCGATCTGCCCGAATGTCTGGGTGAAACCGAGTTCCGGATCCTTTCCAGCGCTCGTAAATCTGAGCGCGATGTACTGGTCAGCCCTGATGTTGGCATCTGCCCTGACTGTCTGCGGGAACTGCGCGATCCAAACGACCGCCGTTATCGCTATCCTTTCCTGAACTGCACCAACTGCGGCCCCCGGTTCACCATCATCCGGGATGTGCCTTATGACCGGGAATGCACGTCCATGGAGCCCTTCCCTATGTGTCCCGACTGTCAGGCAGAATACGGTGATTTGACAAATCGCCGCTATCATGCACAGCCCAATTGCTGCTTCACCTGCGGTCCTGCACTGACATGGCTGAATCAAACCGGCGATCCTGTCAGCGGCGATCCCCTCACACTGGCAAAAAACGCTTTACAACGCGGCGATATTATTGCCGTGAAAGGCCTCGGTGCCTTCCATTTGGCCTGCATCCCCGCCCCAGAGACGGTATCCCTGCTGCGCCAACGCAAACATCGGGACGAGAAACCATTCGCCCTGATGTGTGCTGATCTGGATGCAGCACGCTCTGTATGCCATGTTTCCGAAGGGGATGCTGCCCTTCTGACCAGTCACCGCAAACCCATTGTTCTGCTGAAAAAAAAGCCGTCTGCACCGGACGGGCTCAGTGACAATCACGAATTGGGACTGATGCTCCCCTACACTCCTCTGCACGAACTGCTGATGGAGGCATTTCCTCTGCTGGTTATGACAAGTGCCAACCTGTCTGACTTGCCCGCCATCATCCACAATGAGGAGGCCCTTTCTGCCCTGCAGGGCATTGCAGACGGATTTCTCCTTCATAATCGCGACATTGTCACCCGCTGTGACGACTCGCTGGTTCGTGTCTTCCGTGGCGTGGAGTTTCCGCTGCGCCGCAGCCGGGGCTATGCGCCCGAACCCATTTCCTTAAGCACCGATATGCCCGCTATTTTGGCCTGCGGTGCCGAGCAAAAGGCCTCCTTCTGCCTTTCCCGCGGCAGCGATGCCTTTCTCAGTCAGCATATTGGTGACCTGAAAAACGCCGAAACCTTTGAACATTATCAAACACAGATCAACCACTTTGAGCACCTGTTTGGCATTGCCCCTACTGCGCTTGTCTGTGATGCACACCCGGACTATTTGTCCACTTCCTACGCCCGTAAGCGTGCCAAAACACAGAACCTGCCCCTGATCCAGGTGCAGCACCACCACAGCCACATGATATCCTGTATGGCGGATAACGGGTTGACCGGTTCCTGCATCGGACTGATTTGGGACGGCACCGGCTACGGCGATGACGGCACGATCTGGGGCAGCGAATGTCTGATCGGAGATGCCATAGGATACACCCGGATTGCTTCTCTGCGTCCCATCGCACTGCCCGGCGGCGACCTGTGTGCCCACGAGATCGGTCGCACCGCTCACAGCCTGCTTTGGGACTGTGAACTCACACAGCACTCTCCTACCGAACAGGCTGATTGGATCGACCGCCAGTTGCACGCCGATCTGAATTGTCCCCATTCTTCCGGTATGGGCCGACTCTTCGATGGCGTTTATGCCCTGCTCAGCGGACGCACCCGCGTTTCCTACGAGGGCCAGGGCGCCATTCTTCTGGAAACCTTAGCCTGTGAAACAGATGACACCTTCCCCGTTCTCTTTTATGAAGAAAATGATGTTTTACGTCTGGACACACGGCCCATTATCACCGCCCTTGTGGAACAGCTGACTATGGGGCGCCCTTCTGCCGAACTGGCCGGAACGTTCATGAACACACTTGTAGCTGCCGGTTGTATGCAATGTCAAGAGGCCAGACGCCGTTCCGGTCTTGATCGGGTGGTGCTATCGGGCGGCGTATTCCAGAATATGTACCTGCTCCCACGCTTGCTGGACGCTTTAAAGAGCGACAGTTTTCAGGCTTACCACCACTCCAGAGTATCCACCAACGACGAAGGGATCGCTCTGGGACAGCTTATGATCGCTCATGCGCGAAGAAAGGATGCGGATCCCTATGTGCCTTGCCATTCCCCTGCGGCTGATTGAGATCAAAGGAAACGAAGCAATTGCAGAAGCAAACGGCGTGCGCCGCAGCATCCGCATCGACTTTATCCGCGAACCCAAGGTGGGTGACTATGTACTCGCCCATGCCGGCTTTGCCATTGAGCGCATGAACGAGGCACAGGCAGAAGAAAACCTCCGGGCTATTCAGGAGGTCGCTGATGCTCTTTGAGTCCGAATTCCGCCGCCCCACAGATTGCGGTGCATTGTTGGATACCATCCGCAAGCTCAGCGCTCAGCTGCCTCCCGTGCGTATTATGGAGGTCTGCGGCACACATACAATGGCAATCGCCAAAAGCGGCCTGCGGCAAATTTTGCCCGCAAACATTGAATTGGTGTCCGGCCCCGGCTGCCCGGTTTGTGTCACTCCCACTGCGTCGATCGACGAGGCGCTCCGGTTATCCTCTCTCCCAAATGTCATTCTGACCACCTACGGCGATCTTATGCGTGTGCCCGGTTCGGTTCGCGGTGACAATTTGAACCGGCGCAAAGCGCTTGGTGCCGACATTCGCGTGGTTTATTCCCCTATGGATGCCCTGTCTATTGCGCTTGCCGAACCGAACCGGCAAGTGATATTTCTCGGCGTCGGCTTTGAAACAACCGCTCCCGGAACGGCACTGGCTGTACTGGAGGCACAAAATCAAAACCTGCAGAACTTTTCCCTGTACTCTATGCTTAAACGCACGCCACCCGCCCTGCACGCCCTTGTGGCACAGGATGACTTTGGCATCGACGCGTTTCTTTGTCCCGGACATGTCGCAACTGTTCTTGGCGCGAACGCGTTCCGATTTCTTGCGGAAGAGTACGGTTTCCCCTGTGTGGTCGCCGGATTTGAAAACGGTGATTTACTGGCCGCAATTGCTCTGTTGCTGCAGCAGATGAAAACCAATTCCCCCAAGTTGGAAAATGAATACATTAGGGCCGTATCCTCCGAAGGCAACTGCACCGCAGTATCTGTAATGGAAAAAGTATTTACACCTTGCACCTGTCTGTGGCGCGGTCTTGGTGCGATACCGGACAGCGGATTCTGTCTGCAGGAGGAATACAGCAGCTTTGATGCCGCCAAACGATTTGGAACCTGTTCGCCGCAGCAGGATGTCCCCACTCCCTGTCGCTGTGGGGATGTGATTTGCGGGCGGATCGGCCCGGCACAATGCAGCCTGTTTGGCACGGTTTGTACCCCCAACGATCCGGTAGGTCCCTGTATGGTTTCCGGCGAGGGTGCCTGTGCAGCCGCATACCATTATGGGAGGTCGCTATGAACCAAGATATTATCACCCTTGACTACGGCAGCGGCGGCTCCCGCACAGCTGAATTAATTGAAAACATCCTGCTGCCTGCCTTTCAGAATGACACTCTTTCCCAATTGGGCGACGGCGCTACTTTGGACCTGTCCGGTCCGCTGGTCTTTTCCACCGATAGTTTCGTAGTAGACCCTATCTTCTTCCCCGGCGGTGACATTGGCAAACTATCTGTGTGCGGCACGGTTAACGATCTGGCCATGTGCGGCGGCACACCGAAATATTTAAGCTTGTCCTTCATTATCGAAGAGGGTTTCTCCTTCTCCGACCTGCGCCGGATCGTCACATCCATTGCCGAAACCGCACGCAACTGCGGAGTTTCCATTGTCACCGGCGATACCAAGGTGGTGGAGCGCGGTCACGGTCACGGAATTTACATCAACACCTCAGGTATCGGACAACTCACGTATCCCGGACTTTCTCTCTCCAACATTCAGGCCGGAGACCAGATTATTCTCAGCGGCAATATGGGCGAACACGGCACAGCCGTTATGCTGGCTCGCAGCGGACTATTGGACGGATCTGAGTTGGTATCCGACTGCATGCCCCTTCACGACCTTTCTCATGCTGTCCTGGCCGCAGGCGGAGTACGGATCCTGCGTGACCCAACGCGCGGCGGCGTCGCAACCACCCTCAATGAATTTATAGTGGGAAGCTCCTTCTCCATTGAGTTGGGCGAGGATATGCTCCCCATCAGCGATCCTGTACGTTCTGCCTGTAACATACTCGGCCTGGATCCGCTCTACAGTGCCAACGAGGGTAAACTGTTGGCTGTTGTTGCGTCGGAAACTGCACAAAATGTACTGGATGCCCTACGCGCATGTCCCGGCGGTGAACAGGCTGCAGTCATTGGCACGGTAACCGATCTGTACCCCGGCCAAGTTATTTTGAAAACCCTTCTGGGTGGTTCACGTGTATTATCCAAACTGTCGGGCGCTCAGCTGCCCAGAATTTGCTAAGGCGGTGTTCGAATGCAAACAAATCATAAAATCGAAATTTCAAAAGAACAGATACTTACCGTTGCACAGCAGATGCGCGATGAAAATCGTTTGCTGGTCATGATCCACGGTCATCTGGAGAAAGATGGCACCCCTGTTGTCACCTATGACTATGACGACGGCGCCAATTTGTTCAGCTATGAAGTACGTGGAGAAAGCGTCCTCCCCTCCATCTCCGGCATTTACGATCAGGCTGCTGCCTGGCCTGAGCGTGAGATCAATGAGCTTATGTCCATTACCTTCGAGGGTGTAAACTGTGATAAGCGTCTGTTCTTGCCCGATAATCTGCTTGACGGCAAGGGCCAGATCATTGTCACCCCTTTGAACGAGCTGCGTGAAAAAAATAATCTGTAAGCCCTTGCACATCACCAAGTATTGTGCAATTATTGTAATAGAACGAAACCAAGGACAAAATAGGAGGAGTTTTCAATGTATCTGAAAGAAGTACGCGATATTCTGGAAGCCCAAGTGCTTTGCGGAGATGACAAGCTGGACACTGAAGTTTTGTCTGCCTGTGGCAGCGATTTTATGAGCGATGTTTTGGCCTATGTAAAAAATCAGGCCGTCCTCCTGACCGGACTGGTCAATCCTCAGGTGATTCGAACCGCTGATATGATGGACATGAAGTGCATCGTGTTTGTACGCGGTAAAATGCCCGACAATAATATGTTGGAGCTTGCCAAAGAGCGCAATATGGTTATCATGGCTACCACCTTGCCGATGTATCCCGCCTGCGGCAAACTTTATATGAACGGCCTTCAGGGCACCAGCAAATGAAGTAGGATGTGTTTCAAATGAACTATTCTTTTGACTTGCATTTACATAGTTGTCTCTCTCCATACGCTACCGACGATATGACGCCCAATAATATTATTTCCATGTGCGCTCTGGCCGGTTACGACATCGTTGCCCTGACAGACTACAACTCCTGCGGCAATTCGGCTGCCTTCCAGGCAGCTGCCGAGGCAAAAGGTCTGTTGGCCGTCCCCGGCATGGAGCTCTGCCTGCGGGAAGATGCCCATGTGATTTGTCTGTTCCCCTCGCTGGAGCAAGCCCTTGCCTTTGACAAAATTGTGCGTTCCAAGCTGACCGATCTGGAAAATGATCCCGCCATCTTTGGCTCGCAGCTTCTGGTGGACGAAAATGATCAGGTCGTGGGCAGTGATTCTGCATTCCTTGCCGGTTCCTGCGACATTGGCGCTTACGAAGTGGTTTCCCTTGTGGCGCAGTATGACGGTGTTGTGTTCCCTGCCCATCTGGACTCGGACTCCTTCTCCATCCTGTCCAACCTGGGTCTGTGGGATCCCTATATGGGCTTCCCTCTTGTTGAAGTCTCGCCCGGGTGCCCTGAGAGTTTCTTCGATAACACCCCTGACTTGAGCGGCACAAGATACATCACCGGCTGCAATGCACGCACTTTGGCTCAAATCCCTCCCCACCATCAAATGATGGATCTGCCCGAAAAAACAGCCCAGGCCGTGATCAATTGGCTGAAGGGTTGATACGAATGAACTTTTTTCAAGCAGCCTCACTCCGGTGAGGCTGCTTTCAACATCTTCATCAATACTGTACGGAAATCTTGAAAATCGAGCATGCTTGAATTAAAATATATTCAAATATCTTTTATTAAGGGTGCATTATGAATCTACTGATCACAGGTGCTGCCTCCGGAATCGGACAAGCTGTTTCTGACTATTTCATAGAACACGGTCACATCGTTTACGGAATTGATGTGGCACAAGCAGCGGAGCGAGAAAATTATCATGGTTTTACTGCGGATATTACCGACAACGCTTCCTTGCAGAGCGTCAGGGAATATCTGCAGAAAAACAACATTATGATCGATGCCATTTTAAATATCGCCGGCATCCATGCGATGGTCTCATTGGTTGAAAGCGACTACACTAAGATAAAAAACGTTGTGGATGTCAACCTCGAAGGTACCATGCTTGTCAACCGCGTATTCCATCCATGTCTTGCAAAATCCGGTCGAATCATCATTGTCACCAGTGAGGTTGCCGGCTTTGACCCAATGCCCTTCAACGGTCTGTACAACGTTACCAAGTCTGCACTGGATGTCTACGCACAGGCGCTGAGGCAGGAATTGAATCTCATCGGCCAGAAGGTCGTGACGATTCGCCCCGGCGCCGTCCGGACACCGTTGAGCCGTGAATCCATGAAAGCCACGCAGGAGCTGGCCGACACAACTGTGTTGTACAAGAGACAGGCAAACAACTTCGCCGGACTTGCGGCCAGGTTTATGGGCACGCCCATCAAACCGGAAGTTCTTGCCGCTCTGATCTACAAGGCTGTCACATCCAAACATCCCAAACTGATTTATAAAAAACATCAAAACATTGGGCTTGTCCTGCTGAACCTCCTTCCGAAACGCCTGCAGTGCGCTGTTATTAAGGTCCTTCTGAATT